>JAAXJP010000247.1 GCA_012269805.1 Rubrivirga sp. | reverse complement strand
TACCGCGAACACGCCCGTGTAGACGACGAAGAGGACGAGCGCGCGGCCCGGCGTAATCGGGCGGGGAGCGGGGCGGGAAGCCATCGAAGCGGGGGCGGTGAGGGGGCCCCAACGACGGACCGAGGCGGCGGGTTCGCAAGCCCGACCCCACGCGGCGCAGGCCACGCGGCCATAAATAAGCCCGCGGGAGCGTGGGGCTCCCGCGGGCTGGTCGGCTCGTAGCGAGCGGGGTCAGTTCTGCGTCACGGTGGACGAGAGGTTGTTGCCGACCTGGCTCAGCACGTCGGAGTGGCCCAGGGCACCGGACTGCGTGAGCGTGTACGAGTTCATGTCGCCGATCTGCGTCCCGTCGCTAAAGTGCGCGCCGGCACCGCTCTGCATCTGCGCCGACGAGTTCATCAGGCCGTCCTGCGACACGAGCGCCGTCTGGCCAGCGAGGAAGGCGCCCGGGGTCGGAGCCGTCTGCGACTGGGTCGCCGTGTTCTGCGAGCCCGACTGCTCGATCGAGGCCGTGAACGCACCGGCGTTCCCGTTCTGGTCCTGGCTCTGGGAGGCCGTGTTCATCGTCCCGGCCTGCAGGATGGTCGCCGTGCTCACGCCGACGTCCTCCTGGTACTGCGTAGCCGAGTTGTCGTCGCCGGTCTGGGTGACGGCCACTGACGAGCTGCCCCCACCGCCGGCGAAGTTGACCGAGACCTGCTGCTGGTCCGACGTGTTGTCGTTGCCGGACTGGTCGAGCGTCATCGACGCCGTGTACGACGCCGACCCGCCGAGCACGTTCTGGAACTGCGTGCCGGTGTTGCCATTGCCGCTCTGCGTGGCGCTCACGGTGTTGGTCAGGTTCCCGAACGGGGCGCCGAGCCAGACGTCCTGGGTCTGCGTGATCGAGTTGTTGTCGCCGGACTGGTCGGCCGTCGCCGTCAGCGTCACGGGCGGGGCCGCGCCGCCGTTGACGAACTGAGACTGCGAGGACGTGTTCATGTCGCCCGACTGAACCACGCTCATGGTCGACGAGGTCGAGCCCGAGTCTTGGTCCTGGAGCTGCGTGGCCGTGTTGAGGTTGCCGCCCTGGTCGATCCGCGCGTTCTTCGCCCCGACGTCGAGCTGGGTCTGGGTGGCCATGTTGTCGTCACCGCTCTGGAACACCTCACCGACGGTGGCTCCGCCCCCCCCCACGTTGGAAGCGAGTTGGTTTTGCGTCGACGTGTTGTTGTGTCCGGACTGGTCGGCGAGAGCGAAGGCGGAGTGGGCGCCGCCAGGACCGCTAAAGCCCGTCTCGGTCTGAGTCTGGGAGGCGACGTTGTTGTCGCCGGCTTGAATGATGTTCACGCTCCCACTGGTGAACCCAAATGGCGAACCCACGAACTGGTTCTGAGTCTGCGTCGCCGTGTTGTTGTTGCCGAGTTGGTCAATGAACGAGTCGAACGTGACCGGCAGCAACGGAGCCGGCACGGAGCTCTGGTCGACCGTCGCCGTGTTGCTGTCGCCGTCTTGGAGGACGAGCGACGTGTTCATCGACGGGCCGGTCTGGTCGATGGTCGCGTTGTTGAAGTCGCCGCTCGCGACGACGGAGGCCTGGTTCTGGGCGGTCGCCGCGGTCGCCATGCAGGCGGCGAGCAGGAAGTAGAGGGGGAAGCGCATAGGAGTCCGAGTTGGTTGGGGAAGGACGATCGCCCGGACGGTCGCAGACGGGGGGCCATCGGGCGTCTGTGAACGTAGAGCGAAGCCCTGCTGCCACCCTCCCCGACTCGGGGACCGTGCGATCCCACGGCGAAATGGGCGATTCCGCTCTGACCTAATGGTTTCACGGCCACCAACCAAAGCACCGCTCCCCCCGATCACACCCACCGTGCCCCCAACCGACTCAGGGGTCCGTCAGAATGTCGAGGTCCTCGATCAGGTTGGTGACCGGCCGTCCGGCCCGGCTCGCCCCGGACGTGTCCGCCCCGTTTTCCAGTCGCAACACCCCACGTGGGCAGACCGTCGCGCAGACGCCGCAGCCCACGCACGACGCGCGGACGACGTTCTGGCCGCGCTGGGCATACCACTTGACGTCGATCCCCATCTCGCAGTACGCCGAGCACTGTCCGCACGAGATGCACTGGCCCCCGTTCGTCGTAATGCGGAAGCGGCTGAAGAACCGCTGCTGCAGGCCGAGGATCGCCGCCATCGGGCACCCGAACCGGCACCACACGCGGCTCCCGAAGATGGGATAGAACCCGACGCCTACGACGCCCGCGAAGATCGACCCGATGAGCAGGCCGTAGAGCCACGAGACCGTGCCCGCCGCGGCGTCGAGCCAGCCCACCTCGACGGCGGCGGCGGCCCAGAGGAAGAGCGTCGCGGCCGTGATCGTCGCCAGGACGCCGTGGACGAGCCAGCGCTCCAGCTTCCACGCGCCGAGGCTCTTGTCCGACAGGTGCCGGTACGGGTCGCCGGCCGTCTCCGCCAGCCCACCGCAGCCGCAGACCCACGAGCAGTACCACCGCTTCCCGAAGAAATACGTCAGCACCGGCGTCGCGACGGCGATCATGACCGCGCCCCACACCAGCATCGCCACGCCGAGTTGGCCGTCGGCGCGGAGCTCGGCCACTTTCCAAGGGAAGAACAGGTCGTAGTCGAGCGGCCACGTATAGTGGACGTAGAGCTCGGGCTGCTGGAGCCGGACCAGAACAAACGGCAGCGCGAACGCGAGGACGGTCTGGAACAAGACGACGCTCAGCGTCCGGATCACGTGGTACCGGCTGTGGCGGTAGCGCACGAGCGCGCGGACGCCCATCGCGGCGACGGCGAGCGTGTAGAGGGTCGTGTAGAGGAACCACTGCCCGCCGTTGTCGAGCGTCGCCGGCTGGTCGCGCAGGAACCGCGAGAGGGGGTCGGCGAGTGGCAGCAGCCCGGCCAGCCCGGCTGGCCAGAAATACAGCACGACGTAAAGCGCCGTCAGCGCGAGGCCGATCGCCCAGGCGACGGCGCCGCGCGCCTCGTTCGACGAGAACATCGTCCCCTCCGTCCGCACGCCGGCTGGCTTTCCGAGGCTCCCGAGGCCGTAGACCACGCCCCCGAGGCCGAGGCCCCCGAACGCCGCGAGGCCAAACGCGACGGGGTGCGCCGCCCCCCACGGGCTCGCGAGCGCGACCACGAACGCGGTCAACCCGAGCCCGACGAGGGCCAGCCCTGCTTTCTGGACCCCGGTCGGGCGAAACGCGGGGTTCGAGAACAACGCGAGGTCGGCGTCGGCGCGGGCGTTGTAGAGAGGGAGATCAGCCACGGGAGTTGGAGAGACGGGCGAAGGCGTGGGCGAACTCGGGATCGAAGCGGGCGGCGCCGAGGTCGTTTAGGGCGCGGTCGATCGGCCACCCCTCCTCGAT
>JAAXJP010000206.1 GCA_012269805.1 Rubrivirga sp. | reverse complement strand
GGTGGGCCTCGATCATGAGCCCGTCGGCGCCGCAGGCGACGGCGGCCATCGCCATCGGCGCCACCTTGTCGCGGATGCCGACGCCGTGGCTGGGGTCGACGATGACGGGGAGATGGCTGAGCTGCTTCACGACCGGCACCGCGCTGAGGTCGAGCGTGTTGCGCGTGGCCGTCTCGAACGTCCGGATCCCCCGCTCGCAGAGGATGACGTCGGGGTCGCCCTCGGCCAAGATGTACTCGGCCGACATCAGCCACTCCTCGACCGTCGCGCTCATCCCCCGCTTGAGGAGGACCGGCATCCCCGCTTTCCCGACCTCCTTGAGAAGCGAGAAGTTCTGCATGTTCCGCGCGCCGATCTGGAAGACGTCGGCGTAGCGCCCCACGACGTCGACCTGGCTCTCGGTCATCACCTCGGTCACGACCTTGAGGCCGTGGGCGTCGGCCGCGGCGCGCATGATCCGGAGGCCCTCCTCGCCGAGCCCCTGGAACGCGTACGGGCTCGAGCGCGGCTTGAACGCCCCGCCGCGGAGGATCCGGGCGCCGGCGGCGGCGACGGCCGCCGCGCTCGTCTCGATCTGGGCCTCGCTCTCGACCGAGCACGGCCCGGCCATCACGACGAGCTCGCGCCCGCCGACGGGCACGCCGCCCACGTCGACGACGGTGTCGGACGGGTGGCCGGCGCGCGCGGCGAACGTGTACGGGCTCGTGACGCGGACCACGTCGCGGACGTCGTCCAGCACCTTGATGTGGCGGAGGTCGAAGTCGGGCGGGACGCCGGTCGCGCCGAGGACGACGGGCTCGGCGCCCGTCCGGTGGACGGCGAACCCGAACCGGTCGAGCGCGGCCTCGAGGGCCTCGACGCGGGCGTCCGAGGCGGAGGGATCGGGGATGACGACGAGGCCGGCCATACGTGCGTGGTTTTCAGTCCAGGCTGAAACTACGAGGTCCGCCCCGTCCGGTTCGCCCTTCACGCCGAGTCCGCCCGCCTCGGCGTCGAACTGGGCGGTCGGCGCCGTCTGGTGGCCCTAGCGGCGCCCGTTCGTCGTGGTGACCACGACGACGCCGTTCGCGCCGCGCGGCCCGTAGCTCGAGACCTCGGCCGCGCTCTTCAGCACCCGGATGTCGACGATGTCGGCCCGGCGGATGCCGACGAGCGCGCCGCCGACGCCGGGCGACATGGGCGTCCCGTCGACCACGTAGAGCGGCTCCTGCCCCCCGAGGAACGACGACTCGCCGCGGACGCGGACCTCGACGCCGTCGGCCGTCTCGGTGACCGTGACGCCGGGGAACCGGCGGAGCTCGGCCTCGACCGGGCCGGTCGGATTGGCGGCGCGGTCGCCCGCCTCGGCGCTCGCGGCGGAGACGCCGCGCCCCTCGGCGTTCGACGTCGATCCGCACGCGGCGAGCAGGACCGAGGCGGCGAGCAGCAGAGACGGGCGGGCCATGGCGGACGCGGTCGGGTCGGGAGACAACGTACGGCCCCGGCGCCGACCAAGACTCGGGGGGCGCCACGCTCGGCGGCCCCGTGGCCGACTCACGCGGCCCCGTCGGCTAGTAGCAGCCCTTGCCTTGGAGCCAGGACACCATGCTGTTCGCCTGCGACGTCCCCGACGAGCCGCCGTAGGTCGTGTTGGTAAAGTCGGCGCCCTTCCAGACGCCGGCGATCTTGACGTCGGCGTGGAACTGGCTCGGCGTGAGCGTGGTGGAGTTCGGGTAGTCCACGTCGACGTGGAACTCGACGGCGCCACTCCCGAGGCGGCCGCACTTGGCGAGCGCGTTCTCGATCTTGACCCAGTTGCCGCGGTTGAAGTTGTAGTGCTGCGGGACGAGGTTCGCCCGGCCGCCCCAGCCGCCGAGCTGGCTCCCGACGAGGTGGCCGCCGTCGTACGTCGACGACGGCGAGCCCCAGTTGCCGACGGTCGTCTGGCACGACGAGTGGCGGGAGGCCGTGACGATCGGGCCGAGGCTCTTGAACGCGTTCGCCGGGCGCCCGCGCGAGTCGATGTAGTGGTCCTCGGGCCCGCCCGCGCCGACCAGCCGGAACCACTTGACGCGGTCGCTGCTCGGGTAGTACTGGACGCAGGACGTGATGTCGCGGCGGAGGATGTCCTCCTGGCCGAGGTCGATCACCTCGAACGCGATGCCGTGCCGGGCGACGGCCGCTTCGACCTCGGCGTTCGAGGCCGAGGCGAGAAAGGCCGACAGCCCATCGAGGCCGCCCAGGTCGGTGAGGAGCGCGGCGTACTCGGGGTCTTCGTCGACGGCGGCCGGCGGCGGGGCGACGGGCGCGTTCGTGTCGCAGGCCGAGAGCGTAAGGAGGAGGGCGAGGGCCGCGAGCGGCAGGCGGGTAGAGAGGCGCATGGGCGCGGGCGGGTGGAGGAGCCCGAGGCTACCTCCTTCGCGCGCCGTTCACATTGCCCGTGCGTAACGCCTGCCCCGGGAGCCTTTCCCCTCCCCCGGTAGTGCCTCAGTACGGATCCGCCTGTCAGATCGCGTCGACCCGTCGGTCCGGGGTCGTGGCAGACCGGGTCAGGCCCGGTACCGCTCCAGCGTGAAGCTCTCCCCGAGGTACCGCCGCCGGACCTCCTCGTTGGCCGCGAGCTCCTCCGCCGTCCCCTCGACGAAGATCTTCCCGTCGTAGAGCAGGTACGCCCGGTCCGTGATCGCCAGCGTCTCGTGGACGTTGTGGTCGGTGATGAGCACGCCGATGCCGCGCTCGCGGAGCTGGGCCACGATCCGCATGATGTCCTCCACCGCGATCGGGTCGACGCCCGCGAACGGCTCGTCGAGGAGGATGAACCGGGGCCGCGTGGCGAGGGCCCGCGCGATCTCCGTCCGCCGGCGCTCGCCGCCCGAGAGCTGGTGGCCCTTCGACTTCCGGACCGTGTGGAGGCCGAACTCGTCGATCAGCTCCTCGACGCGCGCCTCCTTCGCGTCCCGCGACATGCCCTGAAAGTCGAGGACCGCGCGGAGGTTGTCCTCGACCGACATCGCGCCGAACACGGACGCCTCCTGCGCGAGGTAGCCGATGCCGAGCCGGGCCCGCCGGTACATCGGCGTCCGCGTGATTTTGCGTTCGGGGCCTCCCGCCGGCCCCAGGTACACGTCGCCCGCGTCGGGGCGGATCATGCCGACGACCATGTAGAACGTCGTCGTCTTGCCGGCGCCGTTGGGGCCGAGAAGCCCGACGCACGTCCCTTGCTCGACGGAGATCGAGACGCCGTCGACCACGGTCCGGCGGCGGTAGCGCTTGACGAGGCCCTCGGCGCGGAGGACGAGCGGGGCGTCGGGGGCGGGGGGCGGGGCGTCGCTCATGGGCGCCCGGAAGATCGGTCGGCCTCGGCGGTCGCGGGCGACAACCCCCCGCCCAAC
>JAAXJP010000572.1:1041-3375 GCA_012269805.1 Rubrivirga sp. | reverse complement strand
CGGGTTCGGCGAGGGGAGCAGGTTACGCGGGACGGGCGGGGGCGAACCCGTGAGACACGCTGAACTCGCTGGGCCCGCTCACCCTCTCCGCTTGAACCGCCCCGCCAGCGCGCGCACCGGGTCGCGCCACGCCGGGTCGCGGGTCTCGCGGACGACGAGGTACACGCCGAGCGCGCCGATGATCACGTTCGCCGCCCACATCCCGAGCTCCGGCGGCAGCATCTCGCGGTCGGCCAGCTTCTCGCCGCCGACGAGCGAGATCCAGTAGAACAGGAACACGAACACGGCCAGCGCCGCCACCAGCCCGACGCCGGCGCGGGGCACGGCCAGCCCGAGCGGCACCCCGACGAGCACGAACACGAGGCACGCCAACGCGATCGAGTTCTTTTTGTAGATCTCGACCCGGAATCGGTCGGCCCGCTGGCGGTCGCGGTCGAGCGCGGCGACGGCCGTCTCGGCCTCCGACCCGATGGACCGGGCGCGCATGAGGGCGAGGTCGTAGACCGCCTCGCGGTCGGGGTCGGCGAGGCCGTCGAGCGCGGGCCGGCCGGTGCCGATCTGGACGACCCCGGCCGTCGCCCCCGCGTCGACCCGACGGGCGCCCGCGTACTCGCCCGTGGGCGACTCGCCCCAGCGGTCGAGCGCGGCGCGGACCGAGTCGGTGTGCGCCTCGGCGAGCCCGTCGAGCGAGTCGACGACGGCGAGCATCTCGGACGTCCGCATCGAGCGGTCGGTCCGGCCGATGTCGGTGTCCCGGCGCTCGAAGCCGCCGAGGCCGGAGAGGTCGAACGCCATCCGGTGGCGGTCGAACGTGAGCCGCTCGTAGCGGTCGGCTCGGGGGTCGGGCGAGCGGCGGTGGATGGCCCCGTCCTCGAGGAGCATCGTCAGGCGCTGGCCGCCGTACTGAGTCTGGAGCCGGGCGCTCCGGGCGGTGAGCGTCGCCGCGTCGCCGCCGGCGCCGCCCTCGAAGACGGTCACGCCGAGGAGGAGGCCGTTCGAGTCGGGCGGGATGGCGTCGGCACGGATGGCGTAGCCGTCGACGTCGGTGTAGAACTCGCCCGGCGTGAGGGCGAAGCCGGGGCGGCTCACGCGGATGTCGCGCCAGAGCCCGTTGAGCCGGTAGTTCGCCTCCGGAAGCATCTCGTTGTTGAAGTACACCATCCCCGACGTGAGCAGGAGCCCGACGACGAGCGTCGGCCAGGCGAGCCGCGGCAGCGACACGCCCGCGCTCTTGGCGACGAGGTACCCCCGGCTCTCGGCCAACCGACCGAACGACGCCAAGAGGGCCACGAGCCACGCCATCGGGACCGCGAGCGTGACCATGTAGGCGAGGCTGTACGCGATCAGCTCCGCCACGGCCCCGAACGGGAGCCCCCGCCCGACGAGGTCGGGGAGGTAGTGGATCAGGAACTGCATCAGGAGAAGGAACAGCAACGTCAGCAGCGCGGCCGTGAACGGCAGCGGCAGGCCCTTGAGGATCTGACGATGGAGGCGCGTGATCACGCGGGTAAGCTCGCGGGAAACAGTGAGCGGAAACGGGGAAATGGCGGAGAGACGCGCCGAGGTTGGAACGGGCGCGGACGTTCGGACATGCACGGGGCGCCGATTTCTCCGCCCCCCGCCTGACTGCGTCGACCTCCGTTCGGCGCGAGGCGGACCGCCCCGCCCCGCCGTGCCGCTCTCCGTCCAGTCGTTCGTCGTCAGCCCGTTTGCCGAGAACACCTATGTCCTCTCGTCCGAGGGGGAGGCCGCGATCGTCGACCCCGGGACGGCGTCGCGGGCGGAGCGCCAGGCGGTCGAGGCGTATCTCGAGGCGGCCGGGCTCAGGGTCCGTCACCTCTTGCTCACGCACGCCCACATCGACCACGTGTTCGGCTGCCACCACTTCGCCGAACGCTACGGCAGCGCGGCCGAGCACGGCGGCTGGCAGCTCCACCCGGCCGACGCGCCGCTCCTCGACAACGCCGTGGTCCAGGGCGAGCTGTTCGGCGTCCGCGTCGACCCGCCCCCGCCGCCGGCGCACGCGCTCGCGGCCGGCGACGCGATCGCGCTCGGCGACGCGACGCTCCGCGTGCTCCACGTGCCCGGCCACTCGCCCGGCTCGGTCGCCTTCTACGCCGAGGCCGACGGACTCGTGATCGGCGGCGACGTCCTGTTCCAGGGCTCCATCGGGCGGACCGACCTCTGGCAGGGCAGCCTCGACGTCTTGCTCGCGTCGATCCGCGACGAGGTCCTGACGCTCCCCGACGACACGGTCGTCTACTCCGGTCACGGCCCCAAGACGACCGTCGGCGCCGAGCGGCGGGCGAACCCGTTCCTGCAGGACCTCTAGCT
>JAAXJP010000572.1:0-1031 GCA_012269805.1 Rubrivirga sp. | reverse complement strand
CTGCAGGAACGGGTTCGCCCGCCGGTGTTGCGGCCACCGCCGGGCCGGCCGCCGCCCTGCTTGTGGCGGTTCTTGTGGCCCTTCGGGTTCGAGCGCTTCTTGGGGTTCGCGAGCGCCTCCGGCATCGCCGGGGCGTCGAAGCCATCGACCCGGAGCTCGTCGATCCGGCGGCCCGTGTGCTTCTCGATGGCCGCGAGGTGCGGCGCCTCGGCGGCCGAGACGAACGTGATCGCGTCACCGGTGGTCTCGGCCCGGCCCGTCCGCCCGATCCGGTGGATGTAGTCCTCCGGCACGTTCGGCGCGTCGAAGTTGATGACGTGCGAGACGCCCGGCACGTCAATCCCGCGCGCGGCGATGTCGGTCGCCACCATGATCTGGTACTGGCCCGACTCGAACCCCTTGAGCGCCCGCTGGCGCTGGCCCTGCGACCGGTTCGAGTGGATGGCGATGGCGTCGAAGCCGGCGCGGTCGAGCTTCTTTCGGATCCGGTCGGCCCGGTACTTCGTGCGCGAGAACACGATCATCCGGTCGACGGGCTCGGTCTCGATCAGGTGGTGGAGGAGCGCCTGCTTCTCGGCCTCGGCCACGCGGATCTGCCGCTGCGCGACGGTCGCCGCCGGGTCCCGCCGCTCGCCGACCTCGACGGTCTCGGGCTTGTAGAGGATGCTCTTGGCCAGCTCCTGGATGGGCGGCGGCATGGTCGCCGAGAACAGCATCGTCTGCCGCTCCTTGGGCACGGCCGCCACGATCCGACGGACGTCCTTGACGAAGCCCATGTCGAACATCCGGTCGGCCTCGTCGAGCACGAGGACGTCGACGAACGAGAGGTCGAGGACGCCCTCGCCGAGAAAGTCGAGGAGCCGGCCCGGCGTGGCGACGACGATGTCGACGCCGTTGCGGAGCGCCGTCCGCTGCGTCCCCTTCCCGACGCCGCCGTAGATCGTCGCGGCCCGGAGGCCCGTGTGCTTCCCGTAGCCGTCGACGGCCTCGGTCACCTGGATCGCCAGCTCGCGCGTCGGCGCGACGACGCG
>JAAXJP010000461.1 GCA_012269805.1 Rubrivirga sp. | reverse complement strand
GCGGCCGGCGCCCCCCCCCCCCCCCCCGCCGGGGCCCCCGGCGGGCGGGTGCGACGTGGTGGTGGCCGGCGAGGTGCTGGCCGACCTCATCACGACCGAGGCCACGGACGACCTCGGCGGGGCCACCGCGTTCGAACGACACGCGGGCGGGAGCCCGGCCAACCTCGCCTCGAACCTCGCCCGCCTCGGCGTGCCCGTGGCCCTCGTCGCGTCCGTCGGCGATGACGGGTTCGGGCGGTTTCTGGAGGCGGCGGCCGAGCGCGTCGGTGTCGACGCCCGATTTGCCGCCCGTGACGAGCCGACGAGCCTCGTGGCCGTCGCCCGCTCGGCCGGGACGCCCGACTTCGTGGCCTACCGCACGGCCGACCGGCTCCTCTGGCCGAGCCAGCTTCCGGACGCGCTCCTCGGCCGGGTGCGGCTGTTCCACACGTCCGGCTTCGCCCTCAGCCGCGAGCCCGCCCGCGCGACGCTCCTCGACGCCGCGGCCCGCGCCCACGCGCTCGGGCGGACGGTCTCCGTCGACGTCAACTTCGCGCCTGAGACGAACGTGCGACGAGCGGAGCAGCAGGACGCCGTGCGTCAGATCCTCGCGCTCGGCCCGCTCGTCAAGTGCAGCCGCGACGACTTGGGCCGTCTCTGGGGCCAGGACGCCGCCAGTGACGGAGCGGCGGTCGACCACCTCCTCGGCCTCGGCGCGTCGCTCGTCTGCCTCACACGCGGCGCCGACGGCGCGCTCGTGGCGTGGGACGGCGGCCGAGCGGAGGTCCCCGCCGAGCCCGTTACAGCGGCCGACGTCACGGGCGCGGGCGATGCGTTCTGGGCCGGCTTCCTCGCGGCGTGGCTGGCCGGGCACGCCCCGCCGGACTGCGGGCGCGCCGGCGCCCGGATGGCCGCGCTCAAGCTCGCCCGCGTCGGCCCGCTGCCGGACACGGTCGACGCGGCCGCCGTGCTGGGGCCGGGCTGACGTCGTCGAGCGACGACTCCGTCAGGCAGGGCCCGGGTCGCCGATTTGGGTCGACAGCCACCACGTGTTGCCGGCCGGCCCGCGGACGCCGCAGCGGCGGTCGGCGTCGCCCTTCTGCATCGGGGGCTGGACGCTCGTCCCGCCCGCCTCGATCGCGCGGCGGTACGTCTCGTCGACGTCCGGGACGTAGACGTGGAGCCAGACGGGGAAGGCCGGGAAGCCCGCGCCGGCCTCGGCGATCATCAGCACGGTGTCGTCGATCCGGACCTCGGCGTGCTCCAGCCGGCCGTCCGGCAGGTCGAACCGGCGGAGCGGCTCGGCGCCGAGCACGTCCGTCACGAAGTCGATCACGCGCTGGGGCTCGTCGGCGAGGAGGTAGACCGAGACGCTGGAGTAGCCGTCGGGCTTGTAGGCGGGCATGGAGCGGGAGGGGGAGACGGGCCCGTAGCGTACGACGACCCGCCGCGCGCTCGCGGCCCGTTCGCCCGGAGTTCAGCGAAAGAGAACGCCGGTCCCGCTGGCGGTGCCGCCCGCCTCGGCCCCGAGGCGGTGACCCTCGGACGGGGAAGACAGCACATGGAAGGGCGGACTCTCCTTCGCCTGCTCGATGCGCGCCCTCACCCTCGCCCTCTTCCTCGCCGCCACGGTGGCCTCCGCTCAGCCCGCCGGTCCAATCGGCCTCGACCCGACGACGGGCCTCCCCGCGCTCCGAACCCTCGAGGCCCCGGCGCTCCCCGCCGCGTTCGGGCAGACGGCCGCCGTTGCCCCCGGCGACTGGAGCCCCGTCGGCGACGTGAACCCGGTCGCGTTCGACGGCACGATCTACGCCGTCGTCGAGGCGCCCAACGGGACGGTCTATGTCGGCGGAGACTTCACCGAGGTCTACGGCGAGCCGGCGGGCGGCGTCGCGGTCTACGACCCGGGCTCGGGATTGTGGAACCCGCTTCGGGCCGACCTCTCTGGCGGGACGGCCGGCGCGCCCGTCGTGTACGCCCTCGCGATGTCGGGCGACCAACTCATCGTCGGCGGCGACTTCGCCTCGGCCGGCGGGGCCGGCGCGGTCCCGAACCTCGCGGGGTACGACCCGGTCGCGGGCACGTTCGTCGACCTCGGGAGCCCGTGGCCCGACGCAGCGCTCGTGAAGGCGCTGGCCGCCGGCCCCAACGGGGCCCTCTTCGTGGGGGGGGGCGGCACGCCTGTCGCGTCCGGCGACCCGCCGTCGGGCGGGCTCGTCTTTCGCCGCCCCGGCACCGGCGTGTGGGTCGACCTCGGGGCGGACCTCGACGAGAACCACGCGGTCCAGGCCATCGTGCGCGACCCGGCGAACGGCCGCGTCTGGGTCGGCGGCGACTTCGACGAGGTCGGCGGCGTCGGGGGGGCGGGCGCGATGTACCTCGCCTCGTACACGTTCGCAGGGGGCGGCGTCTGGGAGGCGGTCGCCGGGCTCTCGGGCACCTCGGTCGTCACGAACGGCGTCCGCGCGCTCGCGATGGACCCCGACGGTCGGCTCTACGTCGGCGGGGTGTTCAACGGGTCGGCTACGATCGCGCAACGGCTCTCCCGCTACGACCCCGCGACCGGGGGATGGACCAACATCGGGGCCAACTACGGCTTCGAGGTCAACGGCCTGGCGCTCACCGACGACGGGACGCTCTACGTCGGCGGCGTGCTCACCGAGATCGTGCTCGACGGCGACGACCTCCACGTCCGCAACTTCGCGGCGTACGACATGGCGGCCGACGCGTGGTCGGCCCCGGCCGCCGTCCTGAGCGATTTCTCGGGGGCGAACCGGAAGGTCCGCACGGTCGCGTTGGCGAGCGACGGCGTGTTCGTTGGGGCGCCCGGCCGGCTCCAGCGGTGGACCGGGGCCGCGTGGGACCACTACGGCCCGACGCGGTTCGACGGGGAGGTGAGCTCGGTGACAGCCACGCCCGATGGGACGGTCTACGCCGCCGGCATATTCACGACGACGCCGGACGCGCCCGCGACGTCGATCGCCGCCTTCGACGGGACGAGCTGGGGGCCGCTCGGCGCCGGCCTCTCCGAGCCGCTCCAGAGCGTGCAACCTGATCCCGTCTCTGTGTACGACATGGCGGTCGGCCCCGACGGCCGGCTCTACGTCGGCGGCAACTTCGGCCGGGCCGGCGGCCTCGACGTCTTGGGCTTCGCCGTCTGGGACGGCGCGGCGTGGAGCGACCTCGGCGGCGGCATCGGGCCGTTCGTCTCGGCCCCGTTCGTGCCCCTCGTCGCCGCCGTCACGTTCGGCCCTGACGGCACGCTCTACCTCGGAGTGAGCGCCAGGTCCGAGGGCGGCAGCGGCCTCGGCCCTACGCTCGTCCTCGCGTGGGACGGCGTCTCGTGGCGCCGGATCGGCGACATCGACCGGGCCGGCTCCATCGTCGCCGTCCTGCCGGCCTCCGACGGCACGCTCTACGCCGCCGGCAATTTCTACGACGGCGGGCCGCTGACGCCGACCGGCGACCCGTACGGCGTTCTCGCCTACGATGGGACCGACTGGACCCGCATCGACGGCGACCTCTCGGGGCCTTCCGGCGTCGTCGTCTATGACCTGGCAGAGCGGCCCGACGGCCGGGTCGTCGCGACCGGGGTCATTGAGGAGGCAGGAGGGCAGCCGCTCGCGGCCCCGGTCGCGTGGGACGGGGCCGCGTGGGCTCAGTTCGGCGACGACTTCTACTTCTGGGAACTCGGCTACGAGCTGTTCACAGCGTCCGATGGGACGTTCTACGTGGGCGGTTCGTTTGTGGGCCTCGACGGGGCCGTTTTCTTCTCCGGCGTCGCCCGGTTCGACGAGACGTCCGAGAAGTGGGTGCCCGTGGCGGGGCTCGACACCGATCACTTCACCGCGCCGAACGTCTTCTCCCTCGCCGAGACGCCGGCCGGTGGGCTCCTCGTAGTCGGCTCCAAACTCGAACTCGACGGGGTCGCCATCGATGGGGTGATTCAGTCCGAGCCGCCACCGCCGTCCGGGCCGGCGTACGCCGTGACGGGCCCGGCCGCGCTCGGCGCCGTCGCCCACGGCGACGCCGTCAACGTCACCTGGACCACGCTCGACCCCGCGCTCGCCGGCGACCCCGTCCGCGTCGCCGTCCTCTGTCCCGGCCAGGACCCCTGGGTCCGCTACCCCTCGACCCCCGACGACGGGAAGGCCGGGTTCGCCGTCCCCGCCAGCCTCGGCACCCACGGCGGCCCCGACGACCAGGCCTCGGGCTGCACCGTCGAGGTCGCCAACGCGGCCGACCCCTCGCGCGCCGCCGTCTCCGCTCCGTTCGTGATCTCCGACGACGGCGTCGGCTCGGTCACCACCCGGAAGCTCGACCTCTCGACGCCCCGGAACCCCGCCCGCTACGGGCTCGGCGACGTCGTCAAGTGGTTCTGGGACGAGACGACCGTCCCGGCCGGCCACACCGTCCGCGTCGCCCTCGTCTGCGACGGACGCGACCGGTGGGTCCGCTACGCCGACACCGAGAACGACGGGCAGGCCGGGGCCGCCCTTCCCGCCACCTTCGGCGCGTACGCGGTGTGCCGGGCCGAGGTCGCCTCCGTCGACGACCCCGCGTTCTTCGGGCGGAGCGACCCGTTCGAGGTCCTCGACACGGCGCTCCCCTCGGTCGACGTCCTCACGCCGGTCGCCGGCGACGCCCTCACGATGGGGGCCGACGTCGACGTCACGTGGGAGACCGAGTCGGTCGGGGCCGGCGCGACGGTCCGGATCCTCCTCGTCGACCAGACGAACGGGCCGCCGAACCGGCTCGTCGCCCGGACGACGAACACGGGGTCGTACACGTGGTCGGTCCCGACGGACCTCGACCCGGCGGCCGAGTACCGGCTCTCGGTGAAGGTGACGGCCGACGACGGGACGGTCCCGTTCGCCCTCGTCGACCCGCTGACGTTCGCGGAGGCCCCGCCGGTCGCGTCGGCCGGGGCGTCGGCGGAGGCCGAGGAGGCGCTCCCGGAGGCGCTCGAGGTCGGGCCGGCGCGGCCGAACCCGGCCCGGTCGGCGGCGACGGTCCGCGTCGGGGTGCCCGAGGCGGGCCCGGTCGAGGTCGCCGTGTTCGACGCCGTCGGGCGCCGGGTGGCCGTGGTGGCCTCGGGCGAGCGGGCGGCCGGGTGGCACGCGGTGTCCGTCGAGGCCGGCCGGCTGGCGCCGGGCGTGTACGTCGTGCGGGCCGTGGGCGGCGGCGCCGTCGCGACGCGGACGCTGACGGTCGTCCGGTAACCGCTCCCGGACGGGTGGCCGGGACTGGCCCCGCGGGCGGTGCGCACCGCCCGCGGGGTCGCGGCCTCTGAAGCGTCGACGCGCTCGGCGAGTTCAGCGAAAGGCAACGGTGTGCCGTCCCGGCGTGCCGACCTTGCGCGCATGACCGAGACCCCCGAACCGGAGGCGCTGAGCGTCTTCGACATGCTCAAGATCGGCGTCGGCCCGTCGTCGTCGCACACGCTGGGGCCGTGGCGGGCCGTGCAGCGCTGGCTCGCCGAGCTCGCCGAGGCGGGCGTGCTCGCGCGCGTCGAGCGCGTCAAGGTCCACCTCTACGGGTCGCTCGCCCTGACCGGCCGCGGCCACTGCACCGACCAGGCCGTGTGGCTGGCGCTCCTCGGTCACGACCCCGTGACGGTCGACGTCGACCGGATCGGCGCGTACGTCGCCGCGCTCCGGGCCGAGCACGAGGTCCGCCTCGGCGGGCGCGCGGTCCCGTTCGACCCGGAGGCCGACACGGTCTTCCACCCGTCGGAGCGGCTGCCCGGCCACGCCAACGGCATGACGTGCGTGGCCGTCGTCGACGGCGAGGAGCGGCGGTCGACCTACTACTCGGTCGGCGGCGGGTTCGTGGTGGCCGAGGGCGAGGCCCGCGCGCAGGCCGCCGGCATCCGCCTGCCGCGGCCGGCGCAGGTCCCGGCCGAGATGCTCGCCCACTGCCGCGAGGCCGACTGCCGCATCGCCGACAGCGTGTGGGAGAACGAGCGGGCGTGGCGGAGCGACGACGAGATCCGGGAGCGGCTCCGAGCCCTCTGGGACGTCATGCGCGAGGGCGTCTTCCGCGGGTGCCACACCGAGGGCGTGCTGCCGGGTGGGCTGGGCGTCGAGCGCCGGGCGGCCGGCATCAACCGGCGGCTCCTCCCCGACGACGACGCGCAGACGTCGCGCGAGTGGATCGCCGCCATCCGGTCGCGGGCGTTCCCCTTTAAGCAGATTCTCCAGTGGGTCAGCGCGTTCGCCCTCGCCGTCAACGAGGAGAACGCGAACCTCGGCCGCGTGGTCACGGCGCCGACGAACGGGGCGGCCGGCGTCATCCCGGCCGTCCTGTTCTACCTCGTCTGCTTCACGGACCGCGAGGTGGCCGAGGCCGAGATCCTCGACTTCCTCCTCGTGGCCGGCGAGGTGGGGACGTTCTTCAAGAAGGGGGCCACGATCTCGGCCGCGATGGGCGGGTGCCAGGCCGAGGTCGGCGTGTCGAGCGCGATGGCCGCCGCGGCGCTGTGCGAGGCCGAGGGCGGGACGCCGGCCCAGGCGTTCCAGGCCGCCGAGATCGCCATGGAGCACCACCTCGGGATGACGTGCGACCCGATCGCGGGGCTCGTCCAGATCCCGTGCATCGAACGGAACACGATGGGCGCCGTCAAGGCCATCAACGCGGCCGAGCTGGCGCTGGCGGGCGCACCGGACCGCGCGAAGGTCTCGCTCGACGCCGTCATCCGGACGCTCCGCGAGACGGCCGAGGCCATGTCCGACCGGTTCAAGGAGACGTCGCAGGGCGGGCTCGCGACGAACGTCTCCGTCCGCTTTACCGAGTGCTAGCGAGCCGCCGGCCCCGCGGTCACGGCCGGGCCCGGTCGAGCGCGCGGCGGGCCCGGACGGTGGCCGCGTCGTCCGGGCCGAGGTCGGCCTGGAGCGTGGGCAGCGCCGCCTCTAGATGCCGGACGGCGGCCTCGGGCGAGCCCGGCTCGAGAAGCGCCTCGCCGAGCAGCGCGACGGCCCGGGCGTCGTCGGACTCGGAGCGGAAGTTGTGAGCGGGGCGCGAGAGCGCCTCGCGCGCCTCGACGGCGGCACGGAGGGGGGGGAGCGCCTCCTCGGGGCGGCCGAGGTCGAGGAGGGCGCGGCCGAGGAGGGCCCCGGCCATGGCCCGCGTCCGGCTCGTCTCCGCGAACCCGCGGCTCCGGTCGTACGCCTCCCGGTAGAACTGCTCGGCCTCGGCCGTGCGGCCGGCGGCCTCGGCCGTGTTGCCGGCGGCCACGTAGGTCGAGGCCACGACGGGCGACTCGGGGCCGTAGGCCGCCGTCGTGAGGCGGAGCGCCTCGTCCCAGGCGGCGGCCGCCTCGTCGTAGCGTCCGGCGGCGTGGAGCGCCCGGCCCACGTTGCCGGACGCGGCGGCGTAGCGCGTGCCGTCGGTGCCGAGGACCTCGCCGGCCAGTTCGAACCGGCGGCGGTAGACCTCGGCGGCCTCGTCGTAGCGCTCCTGGCCCATCAGGGCGGAGCCGAGCGAGGCGAGGAGCTCGATGGTGATGGTCTGATTGCCCGCGCGCTCGGTGATGGCGAGCCCCGCGCGGGCGTCGCGCTCGGCCACCTCCGGCCCGTCGCCGGCCACCTCGGCGCGGATGCCGAGGGCCTCGGCCGTCCGGAGGTCGTCGTCGCCGAGGATCCGGCGGCGGAGGGCGAGCGCCTCGTCGGCGGCCGCGGCGCCCTCGTCCTGGCGCCCCATCGCGTTGAGAAGGCTGGCGAGGTCGAGGAGGACCACGGACCGCTCGTACGGCTCGGTCTCGGCCGGGAGGATCGCCAGGGCCTCGCGGAGGAGCGGCTCGCTCCGCCCGTGCTGGTGGGCCGACGCCACCTTCATGGCGAGGAGGGCCAGCAGTCGCCCGAGGCGGGGGCTGTCCTCGCCCTCCAGCCTCCGGCACAGCGCGACGGCCTCCTCCAGCGCCGCGACGGTCTCCGGCGGCGTCATCACCTGGTTGCCGGCCAGCGAGGCCTGCGCTTCGAGGGCGTCGAGGACGAGCGCGTCGTCGCCCACGGCCCGCGCGTCGGCGACGGCCGACTCGAACACGTCGCCGGCGCCGGTCGGGTCGATGGGGTAGAGGCCGCGCGCGAAGAGGAGCCGGGCCCGCGCGGCCTCGCTCGCGTCGGGGACGGCGCCGTCGGGCCGGCGGAGGTCGAGGGCGCGCTGGGCGAAGGCCACCGCCGAGTCGGGCCGGCCGAGGCCGAGGTAGGCGTCGCCGACGACGAGGTACAAACCGGCGCGGACGGCCGGCTGCCGGGCCAGCTCGACGTCGATCCGCCGCGCGCCGCGCTCCAAGAGGTCGAGGGCGAGGAGGGATTCGCCGGCGGCGGTCGGGTCGGCGCCCTGGAAAATGCCGGCGAGGAAGTCGGCGGTGGCCGTGCTCTCGGCGGCAGCGGCGCGGGCCTCGCGGGCCTGCCACGCCGTCGTCGCTCCGCCGGCCACGACGGCCAGGAGGACGAGCGCCGCGGAGGCCACGGCCGTCTTGTGGCGCCCCGCGAACCGCTGCGCCCGGTACCACGCCGACGGCGCCCGCGCGGTGACGGGCTCGCCGGCGAGGTAGCGGCGAAGGTCGGCCGCGAGGTCGTGGGCGCTGGCGTAGCGGGCCTCGGGCTCGCGCCGGAGCGCGGTGAGCACGATCGCGTCAAGGTCGCCGCGCAGGCGGCGCGCGTCGGTCGGCGTGTCGGCGACGGTGCTCGGCGGGCGCGGGTCGGTCGTCCGGACGGCCTCCGCCCAGCCCGTCCGGGACGTCCCCGCGATGGGGCGGCGGCCCGTGAGGAGCTCGTACAGGAGCACGCCGAGGGCCCACACGTCGGCGGCCGTCGTGATCGGCCCGCCGGCGAGCTGCTCGGGGGCCGCGTAGCCCGGCGTGAGCGGCGCGACCGGTCCCTCGACCGTCAGCGGGTCGTCGGCGTCGGCGTCGAGGAGGCGGGCCACGCCGAAGTCGAGGAGCGCCACGCGGGCACCCGGCGGGACGCCGTCGGCCGCGCCGGTGGGGGCGTCCCCGCCCGTCGGCGTGCCGCGCTCGCCGACGAGGACGTTCGAGGGCTTGAGGTCGCGGTGGACGACGAGGTGGCGGTGCGCGTAGGCGACGGCGTCGCAGACCTGGAGGAACAGGCGGAGCCGGGCGCGGAGCCCGAGCCCGTGGCGGTCGGCGTAGGCCGTGATCGGCTCGCCCTCGGCGAGCTCCATGACGAGGTACGGCGCCCCGTCGGCGACGCCGCCGTCGAGGAGCCTCGCGATGCCGGGGTGGTCGAGCGACGCGAGGATCTGCCGCTCCCGGAGGAACCGGCGGACCCGGCTCGGGGCCACGAACGCGAGCCGCTTGAGGGCCGCTTGCTGCTCGTAGGCCCCGTCGGCCCGTTCCACGAGGTCGACGCGGCCCATCCCGCCGCGGCCGAGCTCGCGGAGCACGCGCCACGGCCCGACGCGCTCGCCCACGACGGGCCCGTCGTCGAGGAGCGCGGCCGCGTCGTGGGCGCCGAGGTCGAGCGAGTCGGTGTCGGTGGCCGCCTCGGCGTCGGCGTCGAGGAGGCTCTCGACTTCGGCCCGGAGCCCGCCGTCGAGGGCGCCGTCGCGGACGAGCCGGTCGAGAGCCGCGGGGCGCTCCGCGCGCGGAAGATCGGCGACGGCGTCGAACGCGGCGGCGACGCGGGCCCAGCGGGCGGCGGAGTCGTCAGGTGGCATCGGAGCGGGGAGGTCTCTCCGCTCCCTCCGCAGCGCCCGCCACGTCCGGCTCACGCTCGACGAGCGCGCGGTGGAGCCACGCGCGGGCGCGGCGCCAGTCGCGCTTGGCCGTCGCCTCCGAGACGTCGAGCGCGGCGGCCGTCTCCTCGAACGTGAGCCCCCCGAAGTAGCGGCACTCGACGACGCGCGCGGCTCGCTCGTCGAGCGTGGCCAGCTTCCCCAGCGCCTCGTCGACGTCGAGGACCCGCTCGGCGAGCGCGTCGAGGTCGCCGTCGGGCAGGCCGCCGGCCGTCGTCAGGCCGACGGGCCGCTCGCCGCCGCCGCGCTTGAGCGCGTGGTGCCGCCGGGCGTGGTCCACGAGGACGTTCCGCATGGCCCGGGCCGCGGCGGCGAACACGTAGGCCCGCTCGGGGACGAGCCGGTGGCCGGCCAGCCGGAGGTACGCCTCGTGGACGAGCGCCGTCGTCTGAAACCCGTCGACGTCGTAGCGGCGGCGCTGGGCGCGCGCGATGTCGCGGAGCTCGTCGTAGACGATGGGCATGAGCCGGGCCACCAGCTCGTCCTGCGACAGGGCACCCGAGGCGGCTTCGTCGAGCACGGCCGTCACGGCGCCGACGCGGTCCGGGCGGGGGTCGTCGGGGCGGGGCATGGTGGGAGCGGTGGGCGCCCGAATGTAGAGCACGCTAACCGGCTCGTGCCCCGCGAACCCGTTGGTTTCCTGAACCTGCCCGCCCGGCCTGGGCTCACCCCGCGCGCGCCGCCGCGGCGCCAGCCGGGAGCGCGGCCGTGAACACGGCGCCGCCGCCGGCTCGGTCGGCCGCCTCGAGCGCCCCGCCGTGGCCGGCGACGACGATCTCGCGGGCGAGCGAGAGGCCCAGCCCGACGTTCCCCCCGCCCGGCGGCTTCGTCGTCACGAACGGCTCGAACAGGCGGTCGCGGACGGCCTCGGCGACGCCCGGCCCGTTGTCCTCGACGGCGACCTCGACGGCCTCGCCTCGCCGCCGCGTCCGGACGGCGACGAGGGGCGTGTCGGCGGGCCCCGCGGCCGCGGCGTCGAGCGCGTTGGCGACGAGGTTGGCCACGGCCCGGCCGAGCTCCTCGGCCACGCCGTCGACGGGGCCCGCCTCGGCGTCGAGGTCGAGGGTGAGCGCGACGGCGCGGGCGGGGGCCCGCGCGTGCCATGCCTCCGACGTGAGCCGTACGGCGTCGCCGACGAGCCCGTTGACCTCGACCGGCACCCGCCGGCCCGACGAGCCGCGGGCGTGGTCCATCATCCCGCGCACGATGGCGTCGGCGCGGCGGCCGTGCTCGGCGATCTTCCGGGCGTTGTCGGCGAGGTCGGTGAGGAGGTCGGCCGCGGCGTCGAGGGCCTCGGCGGCCGGCCGGTCGGGGCGCGCGGCGAGCTCGGCCTGGAGCTCGGCCACGAGGCCCACCGAGAGCTCGGCGAAGTTGGTGACGAAGTTGAGCGGGTTCTTGATCTCGTGGGCGATCCCGGCCGCCATCCGCCCGAGGCCGGCCAGCTTCTCCTGCTGCACGAGCCGGTCCTGCGCGCGCTGGAGGTCGGCGAGCGAGGCCTCGAGGTGGGCCGCGTAGCGGTCGGCCCGCTCGCGGGCGGCCTCGGCCTCCCGGCGCGCCGCGTCGAGGTCGGCGGTGTGGCGGGTCTCGGCCGTCACGTCGCGGAAAAACCAGATCCGGCCGTAGAGCTCGCCGTGCCCGCTCCGCACCGGCGCCGAGTACCGGTCGAGCACGCGGCCGTCGCGGAGGCGGACCTCGTCGCGGGCCGTCTCGTCGGGGTGGGCGTAGAGGTGGGCCACGCGAGCGAGGAACGCTTCGGGGTCCTCGATCCGGTCGAGGACGGCGGCCAGCGCGCGCTCGTCGGAGCCGGCCGCGACGACGCCGGGTGGGAGGCCCCAGAGCTCGGCGAAGCGCCGGTTCGAGGACAGGATGCGCCCGTCGGCCGAGACCACGAGGATTCCGTCGATGGAGGCCTCGCCCTGGGCCTCGAGAAGGGCCGCCTGGAGCCGGAGCTCGCCCTCGGCCCGCTTCCGGTCGGTGATGTCGACGCTGTAGCCGATCATCCGCGTGACGGTGCCGGCCTCGTCGAGGACGGGGACGAGCCGGCGGAGCATCCAGCGCCCGCCGTCGGCCGAGGGGGCCTGCTGCTCGAAGCTGTGGGGCGCGCGCGTGGCGAGGACCGCCTCGAGGCTCCGCTGACGCGGCCCGATGACGTCGGGCGGCAGCCCCCGTCGCTCGGCGTACTCGGCCAGCGTCTTCCCGACGACCCACCGGCGGAGCGTGGGGTCCGGCACGGACCGCTCGCTGGCGTACTCGTAGCGCCCAGTCGCGTCGAACACGGCGATCCCGGCGTCCATCCCCTGGAGGATGGCCTCGAAGTAGGCCCGCTGGCGGACGAGCTCGGCCTCGGCCGCCACGCGCTCCGAGATGTCGCGGGCCACGGCGATCACGACGTCGCGGCCGAAGTACGTCGAGCGCTGGAGCGTGACGTCCTTGGGGAACGTCGTCCCGTCCTTGCGGAGGGCCCACCACTCGATCCGCTGGGGCTCGCCGCCGAGGGCCCGGCTGAAGGTGGCCGCGAAGTCCTCGGCGCGGTAGGTCCCGGGCGCGGCCAGCATCGCGGGCGTCCGCCCCACGACCTCGTCGCGGGCGTAGCCGTAGGCCCGGAGCACGGCCTCGTTGACGGCGAGGAACCGGGCGTCGAGGTCCAGGATGTAGACGAGCTCCGAGAGGTGGTCGAAGAGGCCGCGGTAGCTGGCCTCGCTCTCGCGGAGGGCCCGCTCGGCCCGGTTCCGCTCGGTCACGTCGCGGACGACCGTGACCACCTGCTCGGGACAGTCGTCGAGGGGGAGGATCCGGGCCTCGAAGTCGCGGCGCTCGGCGCCGAGCGGGAGGACGTACTCGAACCCGGCCGGCTCGCCGGTCCGGGCCACCTCGGCGAGCGCCGCCGCCGTCTGCCCGCTCACGGGCGGCGGCAGGACGTCCTGGACCCGGCGGCCGAGGAACTCGTCGGGCGGGACGTAGAGCCCGAACTGGCGGCCGGCGCGGTAGTCGAGGATCGTGCCGCCGGCCTCCATCCGGAAGTAGAGGTCGGGGAGCGCGCGGAAGACGGCCTCGAGCTCGCCGGTCCGCTCGCGGAGCGCGCGCTCGGTCGCCTTCCGGCCGGTGACGTCGAGGAGCGCCGTCGCGAGCGCGGGCGCGCCCTCGAAGGCCAGGCGCTGGACGGTCAGCGAGACCCAGCGCGTGGTCCCGTCCGCGCGGCGGATCTCGAGCTCGTGGTCGCGGATCTCGCCCCGCGCGGCGACGGCGGCGAGGACGTGCTGGCGGTCGGCCGGGTCGGCGTAGAAATCGGGCGTCCGCTGGCCGGAGAGGCTCCCGGTCGGGACGCCGACGAGGTCCTCCAGGCGGGCGTTGGCGTAGAGGATCGTGCCGTCGGCGAGGCGGCTGACGAGGAACGGCGTCGGGCTGGCCTCGACGATCGCCCGAAAGCGGGCCTCGGCCTCGCCCGCCCGCCGCTCGGCGCAGGTCTCGACCTGGCTAGTATACAAATATGAAGCTGCCCCCCCACATTCGCGGGTAGATATAGGGGGTG
>JAAXJP010000038.1 GCA_012269805.1 Rubrivirga sp. | reverse complement strand
CGATCCGCGAGGGGGGCCGGACGGTCGGGGCCGGCGTCGTCTCCAAGATCCTCGATTAGAACGCACACACGCGGTGGGCGGCCGGTCTCATCTTGACTGGCCGCCCGCACGCCTCACACAGCCACAATGGCGAACCAGAAGATCCGGATCAAGCTCAAGTCGTTCGACCACACCCTGGTCGACAAGAGCGCCGAAAAGATCATCCGCACGGTCAAGTCGACTGGCGCGGTCGTGAGCGGGCCGATCCCGCTCCCGACGCGCAAGAAGATCTTTACCGTCCTCTCGGGCCCGCACGTCGACAAAAAGGCGCGCGATCAGTTCGAGACGCGCGACCACAAGCGGCTGATCGACATCCTGTCGACCTCGTCGAAGACCGTCGACGCGCTCATGAAGCTCGAGCTTCCGAGCGGCGTCCACGTCGAGATCAAGGTCTGACCCGCGCTGGCGAGCGTCGCCAGCGTCTACTCCTTTCCGCTTAACTAAACCAGAGGGTTTCAATGAGCGCCATCCTCGGCCGCAAGGTCGGTATGACGAGCGTCTTCGATGAGTCCGGCCGCCAGACGGTCGTGACGGTCATCGAGGCCGGCCCCTGCGCCGTCACGCAGGTCAAGACCCCCGACACCGACGGCTACTCGGCCGTCCAGCTCGGCTTCCAAGACAAAAAGGCCAAGCGGACCACGAAGGCCCTCCAGGGCCACTTCGAGGCCGCGGGCGTCGTGCCGAAAAAGCACGTCGTCGAGTTCCGGGACGTCGACCTCGACGTCTCCCTCGGCGACGAGGTGACCGTCGACGTGTTCGCCGAGGGCGACACGGTCGCCGTCTCCGGCACGTCGAAGGGCAAGGGGTTCCAGGGCGTGGTCAAGCGCCACGGCTTCGCCGGCGTCAACGACGCCACGCACGGCCAGCACAACCGCCAGCGGGCGCCGGGCTCGATCGGCCAGGCCTCCGACCCGAGCCGCGTGTTTAAGGGCACGCGGATGGGCGGCCGGACGGGCGGCGAGCGCGTGACGGTCAAGAACCTCCGCGTGGTCCGCACGCTCCCCGACAACAACCTGATCCTGGTCAAGGGCGCCGTGCCCGGCCACAAGAACGGGATCGTCGAGATCCGCAAGGCCTAGAACGATGAAACTGACT
Organism: Rubrivirga sp.; assembly: GCA_012269805.1. Taxonomy (GTDB): domain Bacteria; phylum Bacteroidota; class Rhodothermia; order Rhodothermales; family Rubricoccaceae; genus Rubrivirga. Next base: position 12,136 of record JAAXJP010000038.1, on the reverse strand, counting down.
GTCTACACCCGCCAAGGCGCCGAGGCCGGCCGCGAGGTCGAACTCGACGACGCCGTCTTCGGCCTCGAGCCGAACGACCACGCCATCTGGCTCGACGTCCGCGCCATCCAGGCCAACAAGCGCCAGGGCACGCACAAGACGAAGGAGCGGAGCGAGGTCTCGAAGTCCCGCCGGAAGCTGTATCGCCAGAAGGGCACGGGCAACGCCCGCGCCGGCGACGCCAAGAGCCCGCTCCGCAAGGGCGGCGGCACGATCTTCGGGCCCAAGCCCCACGAGTACCGGCTCCGCGTCAACCAGAAGACGAAGCAGCTCGCCCGCCGGAGCGCGCTCCGGTACAAGCTCGACGGCGACGCGCTCCGCGTGGTCGAGGCCCTCGAGCTCGACGCGCCGAAGACCCGCGAGGTCGCCGGCATGCTGAAGGGCAACGGCGTCGACGGCAAGGCCCTCGTGCTGACGGCCGGCCGCGACGACGTGTTCTACCGCTCGGCCCGCAACCTCAAGGGCGTCCGCGTGCTCCCGGCCGACCAGGCCTCGACGCTCGACCTCCTCAACGCCAAGACGATCGTCCTCCAAGAGGGCGCCGTCGAGGCGCTGACCGAGGCGCTTCGCCCGGCCACGAAGGCCACGGTCGAGACGTCGACGGCCGACGCCACCTCCGACGCCCCCGAGGGCGACGACAACGCCTAGGACCCATGAGCAAGATCCTCCTCGCCCCCGTCCTGACCGAGAAGTCGACGCGTCTCGCCGATGAGGGCGCGCACTACAGCTTCCGCGTCGCCAAGGACGCCAACAAGCTCGAGATCCGGAAGGCCATCGAGGACCGCTACCCCGACGTCACCGTCAAGGAGGTCCGCACGATGGTCGTCCGCGGCAAGCGCCGGCGCCAGTTCACGCGTCGCGGCCTCGTCCAGGGCCGCCAGGCCGCCTGGAAGAAGGCCGTCGTGACGCTCGCCGCCGGCGAGATCGACTTCTACGAATCCGTTTAACTCACCAGGGCGCAAAGCCGGCGGTCGCCGCCGGCAGGTAAGCCCTCATTCCCATGGCTATCCGTAAGCTCAAGCCGGTCACGCCCGGCCAGCGGCACCGCTCGGTTTCGGCCTTCGACACGATCACGAAGTCGGAGCCCGAGAAGAGCCTGCTCGCCCCGCTCAAGCGGAAGGGCGGCCGCAACAACAACGGCCGCATCACGACCCGCCACCAGGGCGGCGGCCACAAGCGGCGCTACCGCATCATCGACTTTAAGCGGAACAAGGACGGGATCCCCGCCCGCGTCGCCGCGATCGAGTACGACCCGAACCGGAGCGCCCGCATCGCCCTCCTGATCTACGCCGACGGCGAGAAGCGCTACATCATCGCGCCCGACAAGCTCGAGGTCGGCCAGACGGTCGAGTCCGGGCCGGACGCGTCGCCGGAGCTCGGCAACTGTCTCCCGCTCCAGAACATCCCGCTCGGCACGACGGTCCACGCGATCGAGATGAAGCCGGGCAAGGGCGCCCAGCTGGCCCGCTCGGCCGGCACGTCCGCCCAGCTCACGGCGCGGGAAGGCAAGTACGCCAACCTCAAGCTCCCCTCCGGCGAGGTCCGCCGCGTCCCGGTCGAGTGCCGGGCCACGATCGGTCAGACCTCGAACCCGGACCACTTCAACATCGACATCGGCAAGGCCGGCCGGAAGCGCTGGCTCGGTGTCCGTCCGAAGACCCGCGGCGTCGCCATGAACCCCGTCGACCACCCGATGGGCGGCGGCGAGGGCAAGGCGTCCGGCGGCCACCCGAAGTCCCCGACCGGCGTCTACGCCAAGGGGTTCAAGACGCGCAAGAAGAAGAAGGCGTCGAACAAGCTCATCGTCCGCCGCCGCAACGCGAAGAAGTAACCCCCTATGGCACGCTCGCTCAAGAAAGGACCTTTCGTCCACTACAAGCTCCGCCAGAAGGTGGAGGAGATGAACGAGGGCGGCAAGAAGCGCGTCGTCAAGACGTGGAGCCGCGGCTCGATGATCACCCCGGACATGCTCGGCCACACGTTCGCCGTGCACAACGGGAAGCAGTTCATCCCGGTCTACGTGACGGAGAACATGATCGGGCACAAGCTCGGCGAGTTCGCCCCGACGCGGACGTTCCGGGGCCACGCCGGCGCCAAGAAGGACCGCCGCCGCTAACGACCAGAACACCGAACCAATGGAAGCACGCGCCAAGCGGAAGTACCTCCGCATCAGCCCGCGCAAAATGCGGATCGTGGCCGACGTCGTCCGCGGCAAGAACGCCCAGCAGGCGATCGACACGCTCGAGTTCATGCCGCAGAAGGCCGCCGCGATGGTCCGCCGGGCCATCCAGGACGCCTACGGCAACCTGATCGACCAGAACCAGGACGAGCGGATCGACGACGAGCGCCTCATCGTCAAGACCATCATGGTCGACCAGGCGCCGGTCATCAAGCGGTTCCGGCCCGTCTCTCGCGGCCGGGCCCACCCGATCCTCAAGCGCTCCAGCCATCTCACGGTCGTCGTCGGGACTCCCGACGAGGAGACCGAGGCGGCGTAACTCTCACACCCAGACAACTAGACCATGGGTCAGAAAACCAACCCCGTCGGCTTCCGTCTCGGTGTGATCCGAGGCTGGGACTCCAACTGGTACGCGGACGGCTCGTACTCCGACAAGATCGTCGAGGACCACGAGATCCGGCGCTACCTCGAGGCGCGCCTCAAGCGCGCCGGCCTCTCGCGGACCGTCATCGAGCGGACGCCGAAGCGGATCATCCTCACGCTCCACACCTCGCGCCCGGGCGTCATCATCGGCCGCGGCGGCTCCGAGGTCGAGAAGCTCCGCGAGGAGCTCAAGCAGCTGACGTCGAAGGACATCCAGATCAACATCAACGAGATCAAGCGTCCCGAGCTGGACGCCTCGCTGGTGGCGCAGAACATCGCGCAGCAGCTGGAGGGCCGCGTGTCCTACCGCCGCGCGATGAAGCAGGCGCTCGGCGCCGCGATGCGCATGGGTGCCCAGGGCATCCGCATCAAGCTGGCCGGCCGCCTCGGCGGCTCCGAGATGGGCCGCGTGGAGCAGTACCTCGAGGGCCGCGTCCCGCTCCACACGATGCGGGCCGACATCGACTACGCGCAGGCCACGGCCTTCACCATCCAGGGCACGGCCGGCGTCAAGGTCTGGATCTTCCACGGCGAGGTCATCGGCACGCCCGACCTCTCGCCCAACGCGACCGCGCAGCGCCAGCAGAACGCGGCGCCGAGCGTCCCCGAGCGCCGTCGGCGCGGCGGGGGCCGGGACGACCGCCGCGGCGGTCGGGACGGCGGGCGTGGCCGGGGCGGCAGCGGCGGTGGCCGCGGCCGCCGCTAGGCGCCCCCCTTCGCAGCAGCACACACATAGACTGAATTTGCCATGTTGATGCCGAAGCGGACCAAGTTCCGCAAGATGCAGAAGGGCCGCGTCAAGGGCCTCGCCCAGCGCGGGTCCCGGGTCACCTTCGGCGACTACGGGATCAAGGTGCTCGAGCCCGGCTGGATCACGTCCCGCCAGATCGAGGCCGCCCGTATCGCCATGACGCGCAAGATGAAGCGCGTCGGGAAGGTGTGGATCCGCGTGTTCCCCGACAAGCCGATCACGAAGAAGCCGGCTGAGACCCGAATGGGTAAGGGCAAGGGCTCGCCCGAGTACTGGGTGGCCGTTGTCAAGCCCGGCCGGATCGTGTTCGAGATCGGAGGCGTGGACGAGCAGCTGGCCCGCGAGGCCATGCGGCTCGCCATCCAGAAGCTCCCGATGAAGGCCAAGTTCGTGGTCCGGCCCGAGGCCCAGCCCGTTCCGGTCCCCGAGAACGTCACCGGCGACGACTCCGGCCTCACGGCCGAGGTCACGACCGAGGACCTGACCAAGGTCTACGGCCTCGGCGACACGATGGCCGAGCAGCTCCAGGCCGCTGGGATCGAGACCTACGCCAAGCTGGCCGACACGGACCTCGAGAAGCTCCGCGAGATCATCCAGACCGACGGGACCGACGACCAGTCGGTCAACGAGGAGACGTGGGCCCAGCAGGCCCGCTTCCTCGCCGACGGCGACCTCGACGGCCTCGACGAGTACGTCGAGGGGCTCCGCGAGGCCGACGGCAACGTCGTCGAGACCGACGAGCTCGAGGCCAACGTGCCGGAGGCGTCCGACGCCGACGAGTCGGCCGAGGACAACGCCGGGCCGAACCCGCAGAACGCGGGCGACGAGACGTCCGACGAGAACGCGGCCTAGCCCCGACTCTCTAGACCACGGCCCCGGGCTCCGGCCCGGGGCCTTTCCATGACCCCTATGAAAGCCAACGAGATCCGCGACCTCAACGAGGCCGAGATCCGCCAGCGCATCGCCGAGGAAGAGCGGGACATCACCGACCTCCGCTTCCGGCGCTCCGTGACCGGGCTCGAGAACCCGATCGTGCTCCGCCAGAAGCGGCGTGAGATCGCCCGCCTGAAGACCGTCCTCAACGAGAAGCGGTCGAGCGAGGAGGCCGGCGCCTAGGCGCCCGCCGCCGCCGCGTGAAGCTTCGGTGGGGGAGGGCGGACCGCCCTGGCTCTGACTGAACCTTCACCGGGGGCGTGCCTATCCTCGCTTTTCCCGCCGGGCGCAGTCCCGGCCCGCGCTCCGGCGCACCAACCGTAGTTGGTGGGGTCCCGGCCCACCAAGCGAATAGCACACCCGCCCGAGAGGGCATACAGGCTATGGCAGACACCCAGCAGACCGCCGAGGCGGTCGCCGAGCGCAGCGCGCGCAAGTTCCGCGTTGGCCTCGTCGTCAGCGACAAGATGGACAAGACGATCACCGTGGCCATCGAGCGCCAGGTGAAGCACCCCATCTACGGCAAGTTCGTCAAGCAGACGACGAAGCTGAAGGCGCACGACGAGACGAACGACGCCAACGAGGGCGACACCGTTCGCATCCAGGAGACCCGCCCGCTCTCGAAGACGAAGCGGTGGCGGCTCGTGGAGGTCGTCGAGCGCGCCCGATAACTCTCTTCCCGCACGGGACCGCCCGCAAGGGTCCGGTCCGCACTCGGCACCACCCATGATTCAGCAAGAGTCCCGACTCAACGTCGCCGACAACAGCGGGGCCAAGGAGGTCCTCTGCATCCGCGTCCTCGGCGGCTCCGGCCGCCGCTACGCCCGCGTCGGCGACATCATCGTCGTCTCAGTCAAGAACGCGATCCCCGGCGGCAACGTGAAGAAGGGCGACGTCTCGAAAGCCGTCGTCGTTCGCACCAAGAAGGAGCTCCGCCGGCCGGACGGCTCGTACATCCGGTTCGACGAGAACGCCGCCGTCCTCCTCAACGACGCCGAAGAGCCCCGCGGAACGCGCATCTTCGGGCCCGTGGCCCGAGAGCTCCGCGACCGCCAGTTCATGCGGATCGTCTCCCTCGCCCCCGAAGTCCTCTAGAGACCATGCCGCGCACGACGAACAAGCAGAAGAAGCTCCACGTCAAGAAGGGCGACCAGGTCGTCCTGACGAAGCGGATCACGGCCCACGGCGGCGGTCAGAACGACCGGCCGAAGGGCTACCAGGCCCGCGTGCTCGAGGTCTACCCCGAGCAGGAGAAGGTCCTCATCGAGGGCGTCAACCTCCGGCTTAAGCACACGAAGCCGAACCAGACCTACCCCAACGGCGGGCGGATCGAGGCCGAGCGGCCCATCCACGTCTCGAACGTGATGCCCGTCGACGGCAACGGTGCCCCCACCCGGATCGGCCGCAAGCGCGTCGAGGACCCGAACACCGGCAAGAGCCGCTGGGTCCGCTACGCCAAGACGACCGGCGAGGAGCTCGACAGCTAACCCATCCCGTCCACGAGGCCGCCCGCCCAACCGGTCGGCTTGACGACGACAACAACATGGAGAACTACGTCCCCCGCCTGAAGGAGCAGTACCGCTCCGAGGTCGCGCCGGCGCTCACCGAGCAGTTCGGCTACGAGAACCGCATGCAGGTGCCCCGACTGCTCAAGGTGGTCGTGAACAAGGGCATCGGCGAGGCGTCCCAGAACAAGAAGGTCCTCGACGACGCCGTTGAGGAGCTCCGCAAGATCACCGGCCAGCAGCCGACCGTCCGCAACGCGCGGAAGTCGATCTCGAACTTCAAGCTGCGCGAGGGCATGCCCGTCGGCGCGGCCGTCACGCTCCGGGGCGACCGGATGTGGGAGTTCGTCGACCGCCTGGTCACGCTCGCGCTCCCGGCCGTCCGCGACTTCCGCGGCGTCCCCGACCGGAGCTTCGACGGCCGCGGCAACTACACGCTCGGCGTCAAGGAGCAGATCATCTTCCCGGAGATCGACATCGACAAGACGCCGCAGATCTCGGGGCTCGACATCACCTTCGTGACGACGGCCGAGACCGACGAGGAGGCGTTCGCGCTTCTCAAGGCGCTCGGGATGCCGTTCGTCCGTCGCGAGGCCCAGGCCGCGTAACCCCCCTCTACGAGAGACACCATGGCAAAGACCAGCGTCATCGCCCGCGAGAAGAAGCGCCGCGAGGCCGTCCAGAAGTACGCCAAGAAGCGCGCCGAGCTCAAGGAGCAGATGCGCCAGCTCAAGGCGTCGGACGACTTCAACCCGGCCGAGGCCCAGGCCATCGCCGAGCAGCTCCAGAAGCTGCCGCGCGACGCGAGCCCGGTCCGCCTCCACAACCGGTGCGCCCTGACGGGCCGCCCGCGTGGCTACATCCGCACGTTCGGCGTTTGCCGCAACGTGTTCCGCGAGCTGGCCGTCGAGGGCAAGATCCCCGGCGTCCGCAAGTCGAGCTGGTAGCGCGCCGGCTGGCGCCCGTCGCCAGCCCTCCGCCCAGCACCGAATTCCCTTCCTCTAGCGGCTAAGCGGGTCCACCTCGGCATCGAGGCCGAGACCCCCGAACTGGCCGAAGACACCATGAGCGCATTTAGCGATCCCGTCGCGGACTACCTCACCCGGATCCGCAACGCCCAGAAGGCCCGTCACCCCTACGTGGACGTGCCGGCCTCCAACCTAAAGCGGGCCATCACCCAGATCCTCGTCGACAAGGGCTACGTGGCCGACTACGTCAACGTCGAGGACAACAAGCAGGGCCTCATCCGGATCTACCTCAAGTACCTCCGGGGCGGGAAGCCGGTCATCCAGCGTCTCGAGCGCGTCTCGACGCCGGGTCTCCGCCGCTACGTCGGCGCGGACAACCTTCCGCGCGTGATGAACGGCCTCGGCATCGCCGTGCTCTCGACGAGCCGGGGCGTGATGACCGACAAGGAGGCGCGCCGCGCCGGCATCGGCGGCGAAGTCCTCGCCTACGTCAGCTAACCCGATTCTCCCACCGCGAGGCGCCGGCGGGGCGGCCTCCCACCCCAGACTCCCATGTCCCGAATCGGAAACCTCCCCATCCCCCTGGCCGACGGCGTGTCCGTCGACGTGGCCGACAACAACCACGTGACGGTCAAGGGCCCGAAGGGCCAACTCGGTCTCGACGTCGACCCCGACATCACGGTCGTCCAGCAGGACGGCGAGCTCATCGTTTCGCGGCCAACGGACCAGAAGCGTCACAAGGCGCTCCACGGCCTCACGCGGTCGCTTATCGACGGCATGGTCCAGGGCGTGACCGAAGGCTACACCAAGAACCTCGAAGTCATCGGCGTCGGCTACCGGGCCGAGGCCAAGAAGATGGCCGGGCTCGACGTCCTCGAACTGGCGCTCGGCTTCTCGCACCCGATCTACTTCGTCCCGCCGGACGGCATCGAGATCGAGGCCGAGACCGTTCGCGGTCAGAGCCCGAAGGTCAAGATCTCCGGCATCGACAAGCAACTCGTCGGGCAGGTCGCGGCCAAGATCCGCGCGCTCCGTCCGCCGGAGCCCTACAAGGGCAAGGGCGTCCGCTATGCCGACGAGTACGTCCGCCGCAAGGCCGGCAAGACCGCCGCTCGCTAATCCACCTCTCGGCCGACCTCGGGAGCACGCCCGAGGCGGCCGGACTCACACCACTCGTGCGTGGCCGGACGGCCAACCCGTCGGCCCGAAGCGCACCCCGAACCATGGCAAAGACCGCCAAGAAGGTCACGCAGCGCCAGCGCATCCGCCGGCGCATCCGCTCGAAGATCTCGGGCACGCCGGAGCGCCCGCGCCTGGCCGTGTTCCGCTCGAACAAGCACATCTACGCCCAGCTCATCGACGACATGGCCGGCCACACGCTGGCCGCCGCGTCGACACGTGAGTCTGAGGGCATGATCGGCGTCGACGCCTCGAAGGCCGTCGGCCAGCGGATCGCCGAGCGGGCCAAGGAAGGCCGGCATCGAGCGCGCCGTGTTCGACCGCGGCGGTTACCGCTACCACGGCAACGTGAAGGCCGTGGCGGAGGGCGCCCGCGAGGCCGGCCTCAACCTGTAAACCCCCACACCACTCCACTCATGGCACAGCAGCAGAACCGAGGCGGTCGCGGGGGCCGTGGCCGCCGGAACGACGGCCGCGACAACGAGGCCAACCGTTCGAACCTCATCGAGAAGCTCGTCGCGGTCAACCGCGTCGCGAAGGTCGTTAAGGGCGGCCGGCGCTTCTCGTTCAACGCCGTCGTCGTCGTCGGCGACGGGAACGGGCGCGTCGGGCAGGGGCTCGGCAAGGCCAACGAGGTCGCCGACGCGATCTCGAAGGGCACCGAGGACGCGAAGAAGAACATGATCGCGGTCCCGGTCACCCAGACGAGCTCGATCCCGCACGCCGTCCGCGGCATCCACGACGCGGGCATCGTCCTCCTGAAGCCCGCCACCGAGGGTACGGGCGTCATCGCTGGCGGTGGCGTCCGCGCCGTCCTCGAGTGCGCCGGCATCTCGAACGTGCTCTCGAAGAGCCAGGGCTCGTCGAACCCCCACAACCAGGTCTCGGCCACGATGGAGGCGCTCAAGCAGCTCCAGGACCCCGCCGAGGTCGCCGCTCGCCGCGGCGTCACGATCAAGCAGGTTTTCGAAGGGTAAGGGGGATGGGGTAGGAGGCATGGGGGGCATTCCCCAGCCGTGCTCTTGCCCTACGCCTCTTGCCTCTTGCCCACACAGACATGGCACAGATCAAGATCACCCAGACGCGGAGCCAGATCCGCCGGCCGGGTCCCCAGAAGAAGACGCTCGTTGCCCTCGGCCTCGGCCGGATCGGGCAGTCGAACACGGTCGAGGAGACGGACCAGATCAAAGGCATGATCGCGAAGGTCCGGCATCTCGTCTCCGTCGAAGCGGCGTAGGCCGACACCGAGCCGCGGGCGCGTGCCGGCGGCTCGGGCCTTTCACCAAAAACCGAACCGAGGCCGGCCCGGCTCCGCGCCTGGCCGGTCTATCTTTTCCGGGTGCCGCCATCGGCACCGCGTCCACGGGCACGCTGCCCGCCTCGGGCGCCTCGCGAGTCGGCCCGCCCCCCGGGGCGTCCGCCGGCGTCCTTAGCCACACCATACGATGGACCTCAGCAACCTCAAGCCCGCCAAGGGCTCGACCAAGAACCGCAAGCGCATCGGGCGCGGCGAGGGCTCCGGCCACGGCGACACGGCCACGCGCGGCCACAAGGGACAGAAGAGCCGCTCGGGCGGCAAGATCCCGACGTGGTTCGAGGGCGGTCAGATGCCGCTCCAGCGTCGCGTCCCGAAGTTCGGGTTTAAGAACCGCAACCGCGTCGCCTACGACCCGATCAACCTCGGGCGTCTCGCAGCGCTCGTCGAGGAAGGCCGGCTGGAGGCCGGCATGACGGTCTCGCCGGAGACGCTCCGCGCGCTCGGCATCGGCGGGAAGAACGGCCGCTACAAGATCCTGGGCGGTGGCGACTTCGGCGTCAAGCTCGACGTCCACGCCCACGCGTTCTCGGCTTCCGCCAAGGAGAAGATCGAGGCGGCCGGCGGCTCGGCCACCATCGTCGAGGCCTAGGGAGCAGGAGGGGGGGAGACCCCCCATCTGAGCCCCGCACCCTGAACCCCCATCGAAACATGGCCTCCGTCGCCGAATCGATCCGCAACATCTGGAAGATACCCGAGCTACGGCCGCGGATCATCTACAACCGCGGGCTCCGCGTCCTCTACCGGCTGGGCTCGTACGTGACGCTCCCGGGCGTTGATGCCATCGCGCTCCAAGAGCTCGCCAACGCCAACCCGAACCAGGGCGGCCTCTTCGGGCTGTTCGACCTGTTCGTGGGCGGCGCGTTCTTCCGTGCCGGCGTGTTCGCCCTGGGCATCATGCCCTACATCACCGCGAGCATCATCATCCAGCTGCTCGGCGCGGTCTGGGCCCCGATCCAGAAGCTCCAGCGAGAGGGCGAGGACGGACGGCGCAAGATCACGCAGTGGACCCGCTACGGGACGATCGGCATCACGGCCCTCCAGTCGATCGGCTACGCGATCAACCTCCAGGCGACGTCGGCGCAGGCCATCGTGATCCCGGAGTGGGCGTTCACGGTCGTCTGCGTCATCTGCCTCACGGCCGGGACGACGTTCGTGATGTGGCTCGGTGAGCGGATCACGGAGAAGGGCATCGGCAACGGTATCTCGCTCATCATCATGATCGGGATCATCGCCTTCCTGCCGCAGGCGCTGCTCAACGAGCTCCCGCAGATCGGCGGGATCGGCCGGGCCGACACGAACATCTTCATCTTCCTGATCGAGATCGCGGCCCTGTTCATCGTGACGGCCGGCGTCGTCTACGTGACCCAGGGCACGCGGCGGATCCCGGTCCAGTACGCCAAGCGCGTCGTCGGGCGGAAGCAGTTCGGCGGGACGACCCAGTACCTCCCGCTCCGTGTGAACGCGGCCGGCGTCATGCCGATCATCTTCGCGCAGTCGATCATGTTCATCCCGAGCACGATCGCGTCGTTCTTCCAGGAGAGCGCCTTCTGGCAGAGCGTGGGCACGGCGACGGGCGACATCTTCGGGTTCTGGTACTCGGCGATCTTCTTCGTCAGCTGCGTCTTCTTTACGTACTTCTACACGGCCATCGCGGTGAACCCGCAGGAGATGGCGGACACGATGAAGCGTCAGGGCGGCTTTATTCCGGGCGTCCGCCCGGGCCGCCAGACGAGCGAGTTCATCGACACGATCCTGACGCGGATCACGCTGCCGGGCGCGCTGTTCATCGGCTTCGTGGCCATCCTGCCGGCAATCGCCGCGCAGTTCGGCGTCCAGCAGGGCTTCGCGCAGTTCTTCGGCGGGACGAGCCTGCTCATCCTCGTCGGCGTGACGCTCGACACGCTCCAGCAGATCGAGAGCCACCTCTTGATGCGGCACTACGACGGGTTCATGAAGACGGGCCGCGTCCGCGGCCGGCGCCGCTAATGGCCATCGGGCGCGTCCTGATCAAGACCGACGCCGACGTCGCGGGAATCCGCGAGGCGGCGAAGGTCGTGGAGCGCGCCCTCGCGGCCGCGGCCGCCGAGATCCGGCCGGGTGTCCAGACCCTCCGCCTCGACGAGGCCGCGGAGGCCGTCATCCGGGACGCCCACGGCCGGCCGGCCTTCAAGGGCTACCAACAGGGCGGCGACACGCCGCCGTTCCCCGGGAGCCTCTGCATCTCGGTCAACGACGTCGTGGTCCACGGCATCCCGAGCGAGTACGAGCTCAAGGATGGCGATGTGGTCGCGGTCGACTGCGGCGTCGAGCTCGACGGCTACTTCGGCGACTTTGCGTACTCGTTCGAGGTCGGCGAGGTCGCGCCCGAGGCGAAGGCGCTCCTCGCCGCGACCCGCCAATCGCTTTACGAGGGCATCGGTCAGGCGACGGCCGGCAACCGGATCGGCGACATTGGCCACGCGGTCCAGAGCTATTGCGAAAGCCGCGGTTACGGCATCGTCCGCGACCTCGTGGGCCACGGCGTCGGGAAAAGACTCCACGAACCGCCGAATGTCCCGAACCTCGGGCGGCGGGGCGTGGGTAAGAAGCTCCGCGAGGGCCTGACGATCTGCATCGAGCCGATGATCAACGGCGGCACGGGCGACGTCACGGTCGACGCCGACGGGTGGACCGTTCGCACGGCGGACGGCGCGCCGAGCGCCCACTTCGAGCACATGGTGCTCGTGAAGCGAGGCGGCGCCGAGATCCTCTCGTCTTGGGACCTCGTCGAGGCCGCACTTGCGGCCAACGGCGAGACCCCCACGCCGGCCGAGGCCGGCACCCCCGAACCGACAGCATAAC
>JAAXJP010000682.1 GCA_012269805.1 Rubrivirga sp. | reverse complement strand
GCCCACTGTCATGGCTCACCGACGGGCCTGCCGAGACGCGGCGGACGACGACCCGGAGCTTCCGTCTCTCGCCGTCCGAGTGCGACCGGATCGACAGCGCGGCCTCGGGCGTGGGGATGACGACCTCGGCCTACCTGAGGTCCCGCGTGCTCGGGCCGGGTCCCGACGTGGCCGCGTGGCGGAGGGTCTACGAGCTGCTCCGCGAGCTGGAGGCCGAGGCGTCCGAGAGTCCCGTCGACGCCGAGCGGGTCCGCCAGCTCAAGGCGTCGTTCGAGGAGGTCGCGCTCGGGTTGTTCTCCGAGGAGGAGGCCGGTCGGTGACCCCGGAGGTCGCGTTCTAGGTCGAGTCAGCTCTTCCAAACCCTCGAAAGAGCGCCGTCGACGTCGTTTAATTCGTTTAAGAGAGTTTAGAACGTTTGCGCCTGCCATGTCGTTGGGCCGCAACGGGATGCGGAGGGAGAAGTCCCCGTCTACGGGATGAAAGGTCCCCACTTACGGGACGGGAGGTCCCCGTCTACGGGATGAAAGGTCCCCACTTACGGGACGGGAGGTCCCCGTCTACGGGATGGGCATGAAACCGCGCTCTAGCGCTCTCCAGGGCCGATTCTGATCTCTCTGATGGGAGAGGTCCCCGTCTACGGGATGAAAGGTCCCCACTTACGGGACGGCTGTTGGATTACAGGCCGTATTACGCGAGCTTTCGGGTTCGGCGTCCGCAAGCGGGCTCCGTCCCTTTTGGTTGCGGCTCCGACCCCGGGGGCCGTACCCTGACCGCCCATCCCCCCTCCCGTGTCGACCGCGCCCCTAGAGATCCTCGAGATCAAGAAGCACGTCGGGGCCATCCACATGAAGGGGGGCCTCTCGCTGCTCCAGCGGAAGGCGGCCAACGTCCTCCTACTCCGGGCCTACGACGAGCTCCCCGACGACTCGGTCAAGGAGCACACGATCCGTCTCTCGGACCTGGCCGACACGGTCGGGTTCAACTCGAACGACCACGAGCTCCTCAAGGCCACGCTCTCGGCGCTCGTCGACGTCAAGGTCGTCTGGAACGTGCTCGACCCCGAGGGTCGGAGGGAGTGGGGGGTCTCGGCGCTCCTCGCCTCGGCCCGGATCAAGGAGGGGACCGGTGTGTGCCGGTACGCCTACACGCCGCCGCTCCGGGAGCTCCTCTATAACCCGGCCATCTACGCCCGGATCAACCTGGCGGTCCAGACCCGGTTCACGTCGGGGGCCGCGCTCGCGCTCTACGAGAACTGCTTCCGGTTCCGCCGGACGGGGTCGACCGGGTGGATCTCGGTCGACGACTGGCGCGGGCTCCTCGGCGTCGGCGACGACCAGTACCCCGAGTACAAGCGGTTCCGGTCGAAGGTGCTCGCGCCCGCCGTCGACCAGATCAACGAGCACTCCGACATCCGAGTCGAGATGGAGACGCGGCGGGAGAGGCGCCGGGTCGTCGCGATCCGGTTCGCCGTCGCGCCCGCGGCCGCGGAGCCGGGCGCGCTCACGGACGGCGAGCTCGGCGAGGCCGAGGCGCGCGAGGCCGCGCTCCGCGGCCGGTGCGTCGAGTTCGGCCTGACGGCGAGCCAGATCAGGGAGGCCATGGGGCTCCCGCCCGAGCAGGTCGAGCGGAACCTGGCCCACGTCGAGGGCGACCTCGCCCGGGGCAAGAAGATCGGGAAGCTCGGGGCGTACGCCTACCGCGCCATCGCCGAGGACTGGGCGGGCTCGAAGCGGGCGGCGGACCAGACGCAGGCGTCGCTCTTCGACGGGGCGTCGGGCGGCGTCGCAGCGCAGGGGACTCCGTCCCCGCCCGCCTCCGAGGTCGTCTCGGGCGAGGCGGCCCGGCGCGACCGCGAGGCGGCCGAGGCCGCCCGGCTCGACGCCGTGCTCGCCGAGCTCGACATCGAGGCCCAGGGCGTCCTCGACGCCGAGGCCGTCCGCGCGCTCCGGGGCCGGGCCCACCCGGGGTGGCAGGAGATCGAGCGGGCCATCGAGGTCGGGCTGGAGGACGAGCTCGGACCGGCCAGTGGGGGCGCTCTCCGGATGGCCCGGCGGGACGTGATCGCCGCTTGGCTCGAACGGGACGGTTGACCCCCGGCGGCGCGATTGGCGTCAGGCAAGTTGAGATGTGGAGCTGTTATTGCAAAGTCGCCACACACTCACTCCCGTCTGGCGTTGATCGGCTCGGCCTCGGGGGAGCCCCGGGCCACGGGTCAGGTTCTCGACCTTGGTTTCCGATAAGGACAATTTATCGGAAACGGATCGGCTCGTCTGAGCCTACACTCCGTCGGTGTCCAACACTTCGGTAAGAGGTGTTTAGTATGCAATAACAGCAATATGCCATGGCTTCTGACCTTGTTCGCCAGCCCGCCGACCAACGGCTTCCGGCTGCGCTCGCGGCCGACGCCGAGGCGGCCCGCCGGTTCGCCGAGGCCGCCCGGTCCGACGCCACGCTCCGGGCCTACCGGTCCGACTGGGCCGACTTCACCGCATGGTGCGACGACCGGGGTCTGATCGCGATGCCGGCTGCGCCCGAGACCGTCTCCTTATATATAGCGTCGCGCGCCGAGGCCGGGCCCGCGAACGACAGCGGGCGGCCGACGGCACCCTTGAAGGTGGCCACGCTCGAACGACGCCTGTCCGCGATCTCCCAGGCCCACAAGCTCGCCGGCGTCGAGAGCCCGGCCTTGAGGTCCAAAGAACCGCTCCACTCCGTCTGGGCCGGCGTGGTCCGGACGCTCGGGACGGCCCGCGAGAAGGTGGCGCCCGCACTCGCCGCCGACGTCGTCGCCATGGCCGCCGCGTGCGACGAGGCCGTCCGACTGGCGGAGTCGTTTCCGGAGGACACGAAACCAGGGACCGCGCTCCGGGGACGGCGCGACAAGGCGATGCTCCTCATCGGGTTCGCCGCCGCCCTCCGGCGGAGCGAGCTGGCCGCCGTGCGGACCGAACACCTCTCGCTCACCCCCGACGGCTTGAGATTGCTGATTCCAAAATCAAAAAGCGACCAGGAGGGCGCGGGCCAGGTCGTCGGCGTGGCCTACGGCGAGAGGGCCGAGACGTGTCCCGTGCGCGCAGTCCGGTCGTACCTCGCCGCCGCCAGCCGGGAGCTCGCGGATCATGGCCGCCCCTCCCCTCTTTCAGGTGCCGTCTTCCGGTCGGTCGACCGGTGGGGACGATTGGGCCACAAGGCGATCACGGGCCGGACCGTCGCCAACGTGGTGAAGGAATACGCAGAAGCGGCGGGCTTGGACCCCGCGCTCTACGCGGGCCACAGCCTGAGGGCGGGGTTCGCGACGACGGCCGCACGCTTAGGCAAGCCCGACCGGGCCATCCAGAAGCAGACCCGGCACAAGTCGGCCGCCATGCTCGCCGAGTACGTCCGCG
>JAAXJP010000670.1:2471-3392 GCA_012269805.1 Rubrivirga sp. | reverse complement strand
AGCTCGAAGTGCTGCGCGGCCAGCTCGATGATTTCTCCGAGCTCGCGGGGCTGGGGATCACCGCCGAGGCGCTCTCCCACGAGCTGGAGAACATGATCGACCGGCTCTCCATCGAGACGAAGCAGCTTATCGACGCCTTGAAGCGTCGGAAGATCGTCGTCGCGGAGGTCACGGCATACACCGAGTACGTGCGGAGCGCAGTCTCGACCCTCCGGAAGCAGCTCAGCCACCTCTCGCCTTCGCTTCGGTACGTCCGAGAGCAGCGGGACACGATACGCACCGTGGCCTTCTTCGAGGAAACGGCCCGGTTCTACGAGAGCCGCAAACGGTTCCGGGAGCATGGAATGCGCTTTCAGTTGAGGCCGCCCTTCGACGACTTCTCCTTCGAGATGAACCGGGGCAAGTTCACTCAGGTCATCGACAACCTCGTCCTCAACTCAGAATATTGGCTCGCAGAAGCCGCCGGTCAGGGGCTCGTAGAAGACCCCGTCGTGACGGTGCGCTCTCACAAGCCGTACATCGACGTCTCCGACAACGGCCTCGGAATAGACCCTGCCGTCGAGCCGATGCTGTTCCAGCCGTTCGTTACCACCAAGCCTGGGGGGACGGGCCGGGGGCTCGGCCTGTTCATCACGCAGCAGCTTCTCGACTCTGAGGGGTGCAGTGTCTACCTCCTGCCCGAGCTCAACCGGCACGGGCGCAAACACGTCTTCCAAATCGACCTCACAGGAGCACTTGATGGGTAAGTCCGATTCGACGAAACAGTTCTCTGAAGAAGGGGCGATGGCGGGGAAGCGCCCCACAGCACGGGAAGCGATCGCGGAGGTGTTCAGTCACCTCCGCATCAGCCGGGTCGTTTACGTCGACGACGTGTTCGAACACAGGGACCGAGAGGTGGGGCGAGTCCTCGGCCTTCTGGAG
>JAAXJP010000670.1:2099-2461 GCA_012269805.1 Rubrivirga sp. | reverse complement strand
CGTGCCCTTCGCTGAGGGCCGCGATGTATGGTTCCCCTTCTTCGAGGGCCGGTGGGACGACATCGAACCGGCGAAGCAGGACGACATCGTGCGCGACCTGTATGTCGCCGTCCGAGAGCCCTCCGACGACCTCGACAATCTGTTGCAGGACTTCGCTGCGATCAGTGTACTTCGCGACCTCGTACCAGAGGGTGTCGACCGGAAGGAGGTCGGCCCTACAACGTGGGTCAGCAACGCGGAGGAGTTAATGCAGACCACGGATGGGACCCGGGTGCTCTGTCTCTTCGACCGAGACCTCCGACACGCGCAGGCGTTTCTGGGCGAGCGGAGTGTGGACGGAGTGGATCTCCTCGTCCAAGCCG
>JAAXJP010000670.1:1145-2089 GCA_012269805.1 Rubrivirga sp. | reverse complement strand
TACCAGAGCCGTCCGGAAGGAGCCGGGGAAGTCGTGTTCGGCCTGTTCTCGCACACGTTCTCTCCCACGAACGAACTGGACGAGGGAGAGAAGATCGCGAGGGACCACGGAATCGACCTCGACGAGTTTCTCCCTCTCTCGAAGGTCCGCCAGCGCGACGAGGTCGAACTCGCCAAGGGGCTCCAGATGGTCGTGCTGAACAAGTTCTGCGCGAGGCTGAAGGCCACGGCGACCGAAGCGCTCCATGAGGCGCACGAGAAAGCGAGAGAGAAAGTGTTAGCGCTTGGGGTCTACGACTTTGACGAGATGGTACTCCGCTCTTCCGAGGTGGAAGGAGCGTGGGAGGCCGATACAATTTTCCGACTCTTCCAAATATTCCACCGGGACGCCGCCAGAGAAGAGATCCTGAATCCCGACGTGGCTGCACGTTTCAACGCGGACGTAGCGGACGCAAGACACGTGAGCCGTCAGCGTGTAGGCGGGGAGACGCACCCGCCGGAGCGGCTCTACGACCTCCGGCACCAGGAGCTCTACCTCTCGGGGGATATCCTCAACCCGCTCCACGTGCCTCTTCGGTCGGGGGACATCTTCCGAATCAAGTGGCCTGGAAGTTCGGCGAAGCATTTCATCCTCCTTGCTCAACCGTGCGACCTAGCGGTCCGCTCGAACGGTCGTCGGTCGTCGCCCGACATGGAGGTATCCCTGCTGCCGGTCGAGAAGATGAAACGGGAGAAAGTCCGCGAGCTCAGGTCACGATCTATGCTGGGTGGGGTGGACTTCCTTGACACCAACGGCTTGATCCGTTACTACGAGGGGGAGAGTTCGGACGTGGGATTAGTCCGATTCAAAAAGCCTCAGCCCGTTAGCGCTGCCGTCCTCGACCTCGCAGTCCTCTCAGCGACTGGGGGGTGCTCCATCAACGCAGAGGAACCCCCGGCGTGCCC
>JAAXJP010000670.1:0-1135 GCA_012269805.1 Rubrivirga sp. | reverse complement strand
GCGGAAGAGGCACGAGGTGTTGATTGAGGAGTTCCGAGAGAAGCACGTGCGGCTTGCGACGCTCCAGAGGTCGCTGGGTGCCGTCAGAAATCAGGAGACCCGCGGACTCTTATGGCTCGGCGCCGTGCGCTCGACCCTCGCACTCGGCGAGAGGTTTGGCCCTGAAGTGTTCACGTCCTCAGGATTCGACTTCAACATCCGTCGAGTCAAGCACTTCAGGGAGCCGGGGATATCGCATCTTCTAAAGGCTTATACGCGATTCCTGTCTCGCCCAGCGGAGCCTCACGACTTTGCTGATGAGACAAGGAGAGTGACTCGCGCCGCGTAGCCAACGTCTCACCTCCGGACGGCTCACAGTCCGATCCCTTCGGAGGCGTTGTCGTCGAAGAGCCGGCCCTCGCGGACGTACTCGGCGAGCATGGCCGTCGACTTGTGCCGGGTCTGCTTCTGGATGGCCCGGTCGGGCTTGCCGGCCCGGGCGGCCGTCGTCGCGAACCCGGCCCGGAGCGAGTGGCCCGCGTAGAGAGCCGGGTCGAGCCCCGCGGCCTCCGCGCGCTCCTTGACGACGTTGGCGACGGTCCGGCCCGTTATTGCACTCTTGCCGAATCGCCCCCACCGGTCGACCGACCGGAACACGGCGCCGGAGAGGGGAGAGGGACGGCCGTGGTCGGCGAGCTCCCGACTGGCGGCGGCGACGTACGACCGGACGGCCCGGACGGGGCACGTCTCGGCCCGCTCGCCGTAGGCCACGCCGACGACCTGGCCCGCGCCCTCCTGGTCGCTTTTTGACCGGGGGATCAGCAGTCTCAAGCCGTCGGGCGTAAACGAGACGTGCTCGGTCCGGACGGCCGCGAGCTCGCTCCGTCGGAGCGCGGCGGCGAACCCGAGCAGCAAGAGCGCCTTGTCCCGCCGCGCCCGGAGCGCGGTCCCTGACTTCGCCTCGTCAGGAAACGACTCCGCCAGTCGGACGGCCTCGTCGCACTGGGCGGCCATGGCGACGACGTCGGCCGCGAGGGCCGGGGCCACCTTCTCGCGCGCGGTCCCGAGGGTTCGGACGACGCCGGCCCACACGGAGTGGAGCGGCTCCTTCGACCGGAGCGCGGGGCTCTCGACGCCGGCGAGCTTGTGGGCCTGG
>JAAXJP010000216.1 GCA_012269805.1 Rubrivirga sp. | reverse complement strand
GGGAGGCCGTGGCTCAGCTCTGCTCCTGCGACCCGCCGGTCGGGCCGCCGCCGATGGCCGTCCGCATCTCGGTGTCGGCCTCGATGTTGCGGAGGTTGTAGTAGTCCATGACCCCGAGGTTGCCGGAGCGGAACGCCGCGGCCATGGCCTTCGGGATCTCGGCTTCGGCCGCGACGAGGTTGGCCCGCTGCTCCTGCTCGGAGGCGACGGCCGCCGCGCGGCGCTCCTCGGCCTTGGCGCGGGCGACGCGGAGGTCGGCCTCGGCCTGGTCGGTCTGGAGCTTCGCCCCGATGTTCTCGCCGACGTCGACGTCGGCGATGTCGATCGAGAGGATGTCGAACGCGGTCCCGTTGTCGAGCCCGCGCGCGAGCACCGTCTTCGAGATGTTGTCCGGGTTCTCGAGGACCTCGGCGTGCGTGGCCGCCGAGCCGATCGTCGACACGATGCCCTCGCCGACGCGCGCGATGATCGTCTCCTCGCCGGCGCCGCCCACGAGGCGGTCGATGTTGGCCCGGACCGTCACGCGCGCGATGGCCCGCACCTGGATGCCGTCGCGGGCGATCGCCGAGATCGGCGGCGTCTCGATGACCTTCGGGTTGACCGACACCTGGACGGCCTCGAACACGTCGCGGCCGGCGAGGTCGATGGCCGTCGCCCGCTCGAAACTGAGGTCGATGTTGGCCTTGTCGGCCGAGATCAGCGCGTTGACGACCTGCTGGACGTGGCCGCCGGCGAGGTAGTGGGCCTCGAGGAGCGGCGGCTCGACGGGGATCCCGGCCTTGTGCGCCGTGATGAGCGGCCGGACGATGGCCGCCGGCGGGACGTTCCGCAGCCGCATCCCGACGAGGTCCCGGAACAGGCTCAGCCGGACGCCCGAGAAGATGGCCGTGATCCACAGCCGGACCGGGATGAAGTACAGGAGCACGATCCCGAAGAGGACCGCACCGAGAATGACGATGAGGCTGCCGACGCCGAGGAAGTCTTCCATTGGTCTCGTAAATACGCGGCGGCCAGTACGCCCGCCAGGGGTCTAGTTGTTGCGCGGGCTCGCGGGACGCCGGTAGTCCCCGCTCCGCCCGCCGGTCTTGGCGAGCAAGCGGACGCCGGTGATCTCGATCTCCTTCGTCACCGACTTGCACATGTCGTAGATCGTCAGCGCGGCGACGGACACGGCCGTGAGCGCCTCCATCTCGACGCCCGTCGGGCCCTCCGTCTTCGTGATCGCGCGGACGTCGACGGCCCCGGCCTCGTCGTCGAGCTCGAACTCGATCTCGACGTTCTGGAGCACGACGTCGTGGCACAGCGGGAGGAGCCGGCTCGTCTGCTTGGCGCCGAGGACGCCGGCCACGTTCGAGACGGTGAGCACGTCGCCCTTGCGGATCTCGTTCTCGCGGATGAGCCGGAGCGCCTCGGCTCCGACAATCACGCGGCCGGCCGCGACGGCGGTCCGCGCGGTGGCGGTCTTATGGCTGACGTCGACCATGCGGGCCTGGCCCTGGTCGTCGACGTGGCTGAGGGCGGGGGTCTCGGTCATGGCGGCGGCGGGGGGACGCCCTCGAAGATACCCGGGCCCGACGAACCAGTCCGGGCGATTTCGACGGCTGTATGGGGAAAACGAAGCCGCCCATCGGACCGGCAGGGTCACCCCCTCCACCCGGCGACGCCGAGCCGGCGGTTCGGCGTCGAGGCGGGGCGCGTAGCGTTAGCCCCCGATCGTGATCATCGGCCGGTTCTCGGTCGTGGCGAGGACGTCCATCCCAGCGTGGGCGCGCGCCTTCCCGGCGAGCGCCCGGCGGACGAGACCCAGCACGTCGGCGTCGGTCGCGCCGTCGCGCATGGCGTCCCGGAGGCTGACCTCGCGGGGCCCGAACAGGCACACCTTTAGCGAGCCATCGGCCGTGACGCGGAGGCGGTTGCAGCCCGCGCAGAACGGGGCCGTCATGCTGGCGACAAACCCGACGCGCCCCCGCCAGTCGGGGCGCGTGAACGTCCGCGCGGTCGCGTGCGGGCCGTCGTCCAGCGCGTCGAGCGGGCCGTGGACGTCCTCGATCCGCGACCGGGTCTCCTCGAACGTCACCAGCTCCGACCGGTCCCACCCGTTCCCGTCGAACGGCATGACCTCGATAAAGCGGACCTCGATGGGCTCGCGGGCCGCCCAGTCCGCGAAGTCCACGGCCTCGTCCTCGTTGACCCCGCGCAACGAGACGACGTTGACCTTGAGCGAGCGCGGCCCGTCGATCCGGTAGCCATGACCGAGCGCGGCGTCCAGCGCCGACAGGACCCGGTCGAGGCCGGGGCGTCGCGTGATCGTCTCGAACCGGTCGGGGCGGAGCGTGTCGAGCGAGACCGTGAGGTCGGTGAGTCCCGCGGCGCGGAGGCCCGCCAGGCGGTCCTCCAAGAGGAGACCGTTCGTCGTCACCGCCAGCGAGCGGAGGCCGAGGCGCCCGAGGCGGGCCACGACCTCGACGGCGTCCTTCCGCACGAGCGGCTCCCCTCCCGTCAGGCGGACCTTGTCCACGCCCGCCTCGGCGAGCACGCGCCCGAGGCGGGCGACCTCGTCCGTGGTCAGCATCTGCCGCGTCGGCGTGAGCGGGACGCCCTCGGCCGGCATGCAGTAGACGCAGCGGAGGTTGCACCGCTCCGTGAGCCCGAGCCGGAGCGTCGTGTGCCGGCGGCCGAAGGCGTCGGTGAGGGCGCTCACTCGTCTTTCCGGAAGATGGTCCGCGCGATCGCCACGGCCACGCCGACGGCGACGCCGGCGAGGAGCATCACCACGTACCAGGCGGTCGATCCGAACTCGAGGGGGGCGTCTGGCATGGCGGCGGCGGCGTCCCGTCAGGATAACCGCCGCCGGGCTGGCGAATGCCCTGAACGCATGGGCCGGCGGCGGGGCCGGTGGCGCCCCCGCTACTCGAAGTCCTCGACCCAGACCACGTCGCTGTCGGCGCGGTCGAGGCGCGAGAGGAGGAACCGCTGGCCGCCCGGGAAGACGCCGAGGCCGGAGTCCTCGGGCACGTCCTCGACGGCCGCCAGGACCCGGGCCCGGCCGGTCTCCAGGTCGACGCGGGCCACCGACCCGCGCCGTTCGTAGTCGCGGAGGAGGACGTACACCTCGTCGCCCACGACGGCCCAGTTGGCCCAGTCGGCCGGCGAGAGGTTCACGTCGATCCGCCGGGCGCGGACGTCGCGGACCTCGCCCTCGACGATGGGCAGGCGCCAGAGGCCGCGCCGGTCGGGCCGGAGCACGAGGAGGCTCCCGTCGGGCGCCTCGGCGGCCGCCACGCCGCCGCTCACCGTCACGGGCTCGGCGTCGCCGCCGGCCGACGGCCCGCGGTAGCTCTGCCAGCGGTCGCCGCGGCGAGCCGCGTCGTAGCCCCAGGTCCCGTCGGGCGG
>JAAXJP010000225.1 GCA_012269805.1 Rubrivirga sp. | reverse complement strand
AGTGTTTTAATTCCTTTTCTACATCCTCACAAATTTTGTTCTGTGATCAACACAAATAAAATGTTCAATACCGGGCAATTGTAAATAGTGGCTGTAATGTAACAGACATTAGTAACGTGCTGAATATTACTGTAGCCGACTCTTTAGATGCTGGTGTTATTAGTGTGTTTGAAGATTCTGTTTGTTACGGATCTACTCCAATGCAAATGACGATTTCTGGCAACACAGGTGGCTACAGTCCTTATTCTTATGATTGGGAGAGGAGAATTGGTCTAAATGGATCTTGGAACTCTGTTTCTACGTTAAGTGCTTCTTATGAAGAGATAGATTCTACTTTAGAAGATACCTATTATCGAGTAGCAATTACTTCTGATCAAGGTTGTGGAACTGTTATCACTCCAGTCCAAAAGTTTAGAGTAAATGCTCTTCCTGGGGATGATTCCTGGTCCATTCTTGGCCCTGATGAGGTTTGTTCGGGTGCTTCTGGGATCAATTACCAGCTTTCATCAGATTACAACACTGGAACGTTACTCTGGTCGATTAATAATGCCAGTTTAAGTTCTAATAGCTTGACGAAGTTGTTTGCTGATTTCGATGACTTAGGTCAATTAACGAATGATACCCTTGAAGTTGTACTCACTAGCTTTCGAACTGGTTGTGAACGAACGATAATCAAGCCGCTAACTCTTTTGGAGCAGTCAAGTCCAGAACTAGCTCAAATCGTACAAAAGGCAGGTACCAATATTTTGATCTGCTCGGATACCACGCAAGGTGTGAAATACCACTGGGGGTACATTCCTAAATCCTCAGGATTGGTTCAACTAGTCCCAGGAGCCACTGGACGTTATCATAACTTCAATTCTAGTTTAGATACTTCCAATAATGTGTATTTCGTACGAACCTCATACGGTACGTGTCACACCTTCAGTTATTTCGGAGTTTCATCGAATCCTTTGGGAATAGTAGAAAATGGATTTGACATCATCCTTTATCCGAATCCTACATCGGAGTATATCAATATTGAATCTAAAATTTCGCCTCAACGCGTATGGCTCTCCGAGGCATCTGGAAGAATGATACCTCTTGAACCTCGAAATAATAGGGTGAAGGTACCTGATCATCTACCTTCTGGGTTCTATGTACTGACCTTGGAGATAGACGGTTCATTAGTTCAGAAGAAAGTAATTATAGATAGAAGATAAAATGAGAAGATTAATAATACTCACTATAGGTTGTCTCCTCACTCAGTCAATCTATGCACAGGAAAAGAAAAAAACGTTCAATCACCGCGATAGATATATTATTTCAGAGGCACTCTTGTTCTTGGATGAATATGAAATTGATGATATCTGGCGCGGTACAGGAGAGGAAGGATTCTTTTATGAACTTTTTGGTAAAACGGCAACCGTGGTAAATGATATTCCCATGGCGAATTCTCAGAAAATAGTAGATGTAGATAAGTACATAGATGATCTAACCTATCGCTTTAATCGATCTCCGGCAATTATCAAATTATACCCGTATGCTATTTCAGTGAATGAGTCTTATGCTTCAGGGATTAGTTCAGGATCTGGCGATGTATATGTCGATGTCAATAAGACTATACTTTTTCAAAGTCCTAATGACAGAAGAGCGCTATATCGGGATACTTTGGATCAAAAAATTCATCTAAAGTATACTTATAATGAGTACGGTATAGACTTCTATATCCAGGGTATTTCATCTAATAATAAGGTTGGTAAATACATAGTAGTTAATTACGATGTAAAAGGATTGGAGGAAGAAGAGTTACAGCAAGTATTTGGTAACGTACTTGTTCAATCTAATAATGGGATTCAAAGGTTAGAAGATTCTTATGGTGTATTTACTTTGAATGATTTTTCAGATCAAAATGACTTCAAGGTTTATTCAGAGAATACCCTATTCTTCCAGAAAAAATCTATTGCCAAATCTTTTCAGGATCCTCCCGCTGGAGATACTATTAGAAGGCCTTCGAATATCTCAGAATTAAGATTTAGAAAGAAAGCGTGGTCTATTTCTCCAGAGCTTAATTATGAATGGCGAACCCTGAGTTCTCAAACGACTTCATTTGGTTCTGATCTTACATCCAATGTTTCCCAAATGAGTTATGGTTTGTTTCTGGGTAAAAGACTCTTGTCTAAGGTAGATCAATCCTTGACTTTAAAAATTGGTGGAGGAATGTCTTTACTAGATACTCGATATGAAATCACTCCTTTTACGAGTACTTCAGCAGCGATAGATGATGCGGGAGATTCATATACAAGAATCACCAGAACTAAGCGTCTTGTTGAAACGGGTCAAGCTCAAAGAAGCTTTATCTCATTATCATTGGATTATAATAGGAGATGGGGAACCACTGAAGTGGGATTGTTTACAAGAATGAACTACTTCTTGAGTGACGCATATAATTATTCTACTGACGCAACTGCTAAGTATTCCGGTCTCTATGGCCCTGAATATTTCAATATTCTAATTGATGATCCTGGTCATTACTATTTTGGAGAACATACGGTTTATATCGAAGATCAAGCAGCTCTTAAAGAAGAGCTCAATGTAGTTTTTGGTTTAAGTGTACTTCAAGACCTCAATCGAAGAACCCAACTAGGTGTCTCGTTTGGTTATAACACTGTAACGAGCTCGCCATTCAGCGAAGAAAATAACCTGAGTACCATACTATACGAGTTTCAGTCCATACAGGAATTAGATGCACAGCTTTGGAACGATAGATTCGTGTCGAATATTTCAATCATTTACTTTTTATAAGCCTTCTAATGAAAAAGAATCCAATACCAGTAATATTCCCAGTATTAGCTATCATTATTGCCTTAATCTACTGCAGTGGACCAGGTAGTTCAACGGAAAAATTGCAATTCTCAATAGAAAACAGATCTGGTAGCTACTATGTCGTGGGAGAATACGACAACCTAGAGTCTATTAGGCTCTCGGACGGTAAAAAAGTGAAAATTGATAACTCAACGGGTGAGATTATAACCTGTAGCGTCGATGACGGAATCAATAGTTTTGAATTGTCTTGGGGTTCAGGGGACAACAAAAAGGATACAATTATTGCTCAAGCTTCTGATGGTAAGAGTATTAAGCTGGATCATAAGGCTATTCAATCTAATGCTTCAGCTGACTGTCCACCTCTTCCGCTGTCCGAGGTTGAATTTGTGGTGACTGGTCCAAACAAGGATTGCAAGTACACCCTTGAGATCAAGGAAGCTGTATTAGAAAAAGGATATGAAGATTCTGATATCCTTGTTAGCCTTACCGGTCAAAATGGCCCTTATTCCAAAATACGATCTTGGGAAAGGAAGGAGTCAGGAAATATGGATATATGGGTAAGATCTAAGAAAACAGGCCAAGAACTAGGTGTT
>JAAXJP010000431.1 GCA_012269805.1 Rubrivirga sp. | reverse complement strand
GGGACGGGGGACGGGGCGCTACTCGGCGGTCGTCGAGAGGAAGTCGCGCGAGCCGTCGGGCTGGACGACGTACTCGAACGTGTAGTAGCGGCTCGGCGCCGTGGGGTTCGGCGGCGTCGGGTTGCCGTGGTAGTAGCTCAGGATCCGGACCTTCGCGTAGTCGCCGTCGCCCGTCGTGAGGACGATCGTCCGGCCCGGGATCGGCGTGATCAGGTTCTGGCTCGGGTCGTAGTCGTACCAGCCGTTCTCGTCGCCGGTGCAGAGGGCGTACGGCGAGCCGGGGAACGTGCCGCCGGGCGTCTCGACGGAGGGACAGGCCGTGTTCGCGCCGTCGCCGACGTAGCCGCTGGCGGGCGCCTCGGTCACGTCGGGGAACGCCTCGGTGAGGAGCTGGGCCGAGCCCTGGCCCGGGCCGCTCGTGCCGCCGTTGAAGATGATCGTCGTGCCGCGGAAGCCGATGTCCCAGGCCGTCCCGGTCGAGTCGGCCGTGCGGACGCTCGCGTCGGTCTCCGACGACGAGAGGACGATCTCGCCGGCGTCGAGGTCGTACAGCGTGAACAGGTTGTTGGCGATCGGGGCGCCCGTGACGGGGTCGCGGCCCGTCGTCGGGTCGGCCTCGACGTCGGCGGCGACCTCGGCCTCGAGGTCGACGACCTCGTCGGCCTCGGTCGTGTCGCAGGCGGAGAGGGTGAGCACGCCCGCGAGGGCGAGGAGCGGGAGGCGGGTCATGGGCGGGCGCGGGATGAGCGCGGGGGGAGGTGGGGGTTAAAACGAGAGGCCGAGCG
The DNA here is from genome assembly GCA_012269805.1 of Rubrivirga sp. Classification (GTDB taxonomy): domain Bacteria; phylum Bacteroidota; class Rhodothermia; order Rhodothermales; family Rubricoccaceae; genus Rubrivirga. Next base: position 2,614 of record JAAXJP010000431.1, on the reverse strand, counting down.
ACGCGAAGAGCGTCCGCCCCGGCAGGGACGGCACGAGCGTCGAGCGCGTGACGTCGAGGAGGTTGTCGGCGCCGGCCTGGACCTGGAGCCGGCCGGCGGGCGTCGCCCACGACTGGGTGAGCGTGAGGTCGAGCACGGCGTAGCCGGCGACGAACTCGTCGTCGCGGTTGGCGATCTGGTTGCCGTCGAGGTCGCGGTAGCCGTAGCGGCTCCGCCACCGGCCGCGCAGTGACGCCGAGGCGGCCCCCCGCGTGAGCGTCGCGCGGAGGGCCGCGGTGTGCGGCGACCGCCCGAACAGCCCGCCGTAGTCGCCGACGCCCAGTCGCGTGTCGCGGCCGTCGAGGCCGCGGCCGAACACGGTCCCGGACGCGAGGGCGTCGACGATCTCGCGGTCGCGGGCCTGGAGGAACTGGTAGCTCCCGACAAGCTCGACGCCGCCGAGCGGGCGGGCCGTGACCTGGGCGTCGAGCCCCCGCGTGTAGATCCGGTCGAGGTTGAAGTAGCCGAAGACGGACTGCCCGTTCGTCTTCTGCGCGACGGGCTGCGTCTCGATGAGGTCCGAGACCTCGTTCCAGAACGCCCCGGCCTCGACGGTGAGGGCCGCGCTGAGGTCGACCGCGACGCCGGCGTTGAACGCGACGGAGCCCTCGGCCTCGATGGCGCCGAGCGCGGCCGGGTCGAGGAAGACCTGCGCGAGCTGGCCCTGGGCCTCGAGCTCGGCGAGCCCCTCCGCGAGGCGCGTCGAGCCGAACACGCTGTAGCCGGCGGCGGCGTTCGTGAACGCGAGGTACAGCTGGCGGAAGGCCGGCGCCTTGAACCCACTCCCGACGCTCGCTCGGATCCGGACGGCCTCGGTCGGGCGGACGAGGGCCGACAGCTTCGGGGTCAGCCGAGCTGCGTAGTCGGAGTGCGCGTCGAACCGGGCGCTCGCGTTGACCTCGAGGAGCCGCGACGGGGCCCACTCGTGCTGGGCGAAGGCGTAGACCTGCTGCGCGCTCGGCGCGTCGCCGGCGGCGCCGTAGCGGCCGCCGGCAAGGCGCTCGTCGATCGCGCCGGCGCCCACGACGGTCAGGTGGCGCGGGCTCCAGAGCGCGTCGAGCTGGGCCTCGGCCTTGGCGTAGCGCTGGTCGAAGTCGTCGGAGTAATACAGGCTGCCGTCGGTCTGGCGGCGGTAGCGAGTCTCGGTCGCGTAGCGCGCGCCGTAGAGCGTGGTCGTGAGCCGGAACCGCTCGCCGAGCGGGACCGAGAGCTCGGGGTGCAGGCTCCAGTCGACGCGGCTCGCGTCGTCGTCGTAGCGGACCTCGGCGCCGTCTTCGATCCCGGCGAAGCCGCCCGACTGCTCCTGCGCGGCGAGGCGCGCACCGAGGCTCAGCCGCGCGGCGCCCACGTCGGCCCGGGCGCGGAGGTCGGCCGTCCAGTCGGTGAAGGCCGGGACCGTCGGGCCGAAGGCGTCGGGCGTGAGGTCGTAGCCCTCCGACCCGAACCGGTTGACGAACGCGCGGGCGGCCCAGCCGTCGCGCCCGACGGCCGCCTCGGCCGTCGCGTCGGTCTGGCCGTAGGAGCCGGCGCGGAGGCGGAGGCCGCCGGCCTCGGTCCCCGGTCCCGGCAGCGCCGTCACGAGGTTGACGACGCCCGCGAGGGCCTCGCTCCCGTACAGCGACGACGACGGCCCCTCGACAACCTCGACCCGCTCGACGCCCGACACGGTCAGCCGGTCGACGTCGAGCGTCCCGGCCATCCGTCCGATGACGGGCTCGCCGTCGAGCAAGACGAGCGTGTAGTCCGACGAGAAGCCCTGGACCTGGACCCCGCCGCCGTGGTCGTCGAAGAGCTGGAGGCCCGGGACCGTCTCCAGCACGTCGCCGAGACGGACGGCGCCCTGCTGGCGGATCGTCTCGGCGTCGACGACGGTCGTCGGGACGGCGACGTCCTCGAGCGCCTTCGCCGTCCGCGTGGCCGTCACGACGACGCGGTCGGTCCGGATCTCGCGGGGGGCGAGCGCGAGGTCGAGGCGGAGGGTGTCGCCGGGGGCGACGGTGACCGTCCGGTCCGTCGGTTCGTAGCCGACGGCCGTGACGCGGAGCGCGACCTCGCCCGCCTCGGCCAGCGCGAGGAGGTAGGCCCCGTCGGCGTCGGCCGCCGCGCCTCGGTCGGCCGCGCGGACCGCGGCACCGATCACGGGCGCCCCCGTCTCGGCGTCGGTGACCTGTCCTCGGACCGTCTGCCCCGCGACGGCGGGCGCCCCGAGAGCAAGGAGCGTGGCGAGGAGGGCCGGACGCATCACGCGGTGGGGCGCGGGCCGAGCGTGTCGAGTAGGAGCGCGTCCAGGTCGAGGACGGCCACGGCCGCGTCGAGCAGGCCGGCCAACTCCGCGGCGTCGTCGCCGACGAGACGGAAGACCGTCGACTCGCGAGCGGTCTCGGCGCGGAGCGCCCAGCCCCACGGCGCGTCCTCCTGGGACCGCACGGCCGCCAGCGTCCGGCGCATCTGGCGGAGCTGCGCCGCCGAGAGCGTCACACCGACGTCGCCGAACTGGAGGTCGAGGTCGCCGCAGCACGGGCACCGCGACACGGCGCCCTGGGCGGACTCGGTCAGATAGACACCTCTGAGCCTG
>JAAXJP010000559.1 GCA_012269805.1 Rubrivirga sp. | reverse complement strand
GGTACACGTACTCGCCCCGGATGCGGGCCAACGCCTTCCGGTAGGCGAACCGGAGGCGCCCGATCGGCCCCGAGGGGTGGCCCACCTGGCGGAGGTAGGCCCGCGTCTGGGCCGGCGACCGCGCGAGGGCGCCCAGCGCCAGGGGGACCGCGGCGAGCCGCGCCAGCCGGTCGAGCGTCCGAGGGCTCACGCGCTCGGCGAAGGGGCGGACCCGCTCGTACAAGAGCCGGTCTGCCCATCGGGTGACGAGGGGGAAGAGTGCGTCGGTCGACATACGAGGTGGCGGGATCCGAGCCGCGGGGGCTCCGTCCAGAGTCGGTCCACGCCGACTCGATGTGAGACAGGCCCCTAGCTTGTCGCCCTCCCGTTCCCCCACTGCCCCACCATCCGTGACGCCGAAGCCGCCCTCCGCCAGCACCTGCCGCATGAACGAGCTCGTGCTCCCCAACGACACGAACACGCTGGGCAACCTGATGGGCGGACGGCTCCTCCACTTCATGGACATCTGCGCGGCGATCGCCGCGCAGCGCCACTCCCACCGGACCGTCGTGACGGCCAGCGTCGACTCGGTCGACTTCCGGGCGGCCGTGAAGCTGGGCGAGGTCGTGGTCCTGGAGGCCACGGTCACGCGGGCGTTCACGACGTCGATGGAGGTGTGGATCGAGGTCTGGGCCGAGGACAACGCGACGGGCGAGCGGCGCCACTGCAACCGGGCGTACTACACGTTCGTGGCCGTCGACCAGAGCGGTCGGCCGATCCCCGTGCCGCCCCTCGAACCCGAGCCCGAGGCGGAGCGGGAGCGCTACGAGGCCGCGGCGCGGCGCCGCGAGCTCCGGCTGGTCCTCGCCGGCCGGCTCCGGCTGGAGGACGCCGCGGACCTCCGCCAGCACCTCGACGCGCTCGCGCTCGCCCCACCCCGCGCAGACGCCGGGTAGGGCCCGGGGAGCCCGACGCGTCGACGCGCGTTGACGGATTCCCCCACCACCCTTCCCTATGCGCCCCCTCTTCTGCGCACTCCTCGCCCTCGCTCTCGCGGCCCCAGCGTCGGCCCAGTTCGCCATCGGCGGGCAGGTCGGTGACCCCACCGGGCTCTCGCTCAAATTCGGCCAGGGCAGCGGATCGGCCATCCTCGCCATCGGCTGGGACCTCGACGAGTCGGTCTCGGCCGAGGGCCACTACCTCCTCCGTCAGCGCCGCCTGTCGGGCTCGCGGACGGCGTCGCTGTTCTACGGCCCCGGCCTGTTCCTCCGCACGGGCGGGCCGCGGGACGACTTCGGCGTGAGCCTCGGCGTCGGGCTCGAGGCCCGGCTCGCGCCCGAGCTCGAGGTCTACGGGCTCGTCTCGCCGCGCCTCCAGATCGTCGAGGAAACCGACTTCGAGCTCGGGGCCGGGCTCGGCCTGCGGCTCCGGCTGTAGCTTGGGGCATGCCCGAGACGCTCTCCCGCCCGATCCGCGTGCTCATCGCGAAAGTCGGCCTCGACGGTCACGACCGTGGGGCCAAGGTGGTCGCGGCCGCCCTCCGCGATGCCGGGATGGAGGTCGTCTACACGGGCCTCCGCAAGACGCCCGAGGTGGTCGTCCGCGCGGCTGAGGAGGAGGACGTCGACGTCGTCGGCGTGTCGATCCTGTCGGGTGCCCATGGGACGGTCCTCCCCCGCCTCCGCGCGCTTCTCGACGAGGCCGGGCTCGACGACGTGCTCCTCGTGGCCGGCGGGACGATCCCGGCCGACGACGCCGACGACCTCCGCGAGCGCGGCGTCGTGAGCCACGTGTTCACGCCCGGCGCGCCGCTCGCCGACATCGCAGGGGCGCTCGAGGCCGCCGTCCGCGACAAGCGAGGCGAGTAGATGCTGCCGCCCCGCATCCTGGTGACGGGGGCGAACGGGCTGGTCGGGCAGGCGCTCACGCGCGCCGCCGCCCGCTGGCCCGGCGCCGACGTGCTGGCGACCGGCCGCGGCCCGGCCCTCGCGCACGCCCGCGGCGGGTACGCCCGCCTCGACGTGCTCGACGGCGACGCCGTCGACCGCGCGTTCCAGGACTTCGCCCCCGACGCCGTGGTCCACGCGGCGGGCATCGCACAGGTCGAGCCCTGCGAGACCGACCGCGAGGCGTGCTGGGCCGTCAACGTCGACGCCGTCGCCACGGTCGCCAGCGCGTGCCACCGCCACGGCGCACGCCTCGTTCTGCCGTCGACCGACTTCGTGTTCGACGGCCAGGACGGCCCCTACGCCGAGGACGACCGGCCCGCGCCGATCAACGCCTACGGCCGGTCGAAGCTGGCGGCCGAGAACGCGCTCAAGGCCTCGCGCCTGACCGACTGGGCCGTCGCCCGGACGACGATGGTGTTCGGCGTCCCGGCCGGGCCGGAGCCCCGGCTCGACGTCGTGCGGTGGCTCGTCCGCGAGCTCTCCGCCGGCCGGCCCGTCCGCGTCCCGGAGGACCAGGTCCGGACCCCGACCTACGACGACGACCTCGCCGACGGCATCCTGCGGATCGTCCGGTTCAAGCGGTCCGGCGTGTTCAACGTCACCGGCCGCGAGCAGCTGAGCGTCCTCGCCCTGGCCCACCGCGTCGCCGCGGCGTTCGACCTCGACGACCGTCTGATCTCTGCGACGACGACGGCCGAGCTCCATCCGGGCGCGCCGCGCCCGCTCCGGGCGGGCCTCCTCATCCTCCGCGCGGAGTCGGAGTTGGGCTACCGCCCGCGTCCGCTCGACGCCGCCCTCGGCGCCGTTCGCGATCGGCTCGGGCTGGGCGTGCGGGAGACGTGAGGGCCTGGCACGTCCGCCCGCCTCCCCTTTCCCCTACGGCTCCGCCGGCACGAAGAGGATCTGCTCCGCGAGGCTGTCGGGCTCGATGATGAGGTAGGCGCCGTCACGGCGCAGCGTGGACGTGCCCTCGAGGTGGCGCTCCAGCTCGACGGTGCCGGGCTGGCAGGCGCGGCGGGTGCAGGCGAGGGGGCCGTTGATCGTCAGCACGCTGTCGTCGACGGCGTAGCGGCCGGAGCACAGGTTGCACGACGCGATCGAGAGCGAGCCCTCGGGGCCAAACGAGACCTGCTCGCCCTGCCCGCGGCGGACCTCGCCGTCGTCCAGCACGACCCGTTCGAGCGACCACGTCGTGCCGGGCACGTCGGACGCGACCCCGACGGGGGCCGGCGGCTGGCAGGCGGCCAGGGTGAGGAGGGCGACGAGCGGAAGGAAAGCAGCGCGCACGGCGAACGGGGGGGAACGCCGCAAACTACGAGTTCCCCCGCTCCCCTCGGTGTCCTCGCGGGCCCCGTCGGAAACCCCGCGAAGGCCGCCCCCCACTCTCGGCGCTTCCGCCAGTCGGACTAGCTTCCTGCCTGCCCTCCACCCCCCTGCCCTCTCGATGATCGACCTCGACCTACTCCGCGACG
>JAAXJP010000160.1 GCA_012269805.1 Rubrivirga sp. | reverse complement strand
GCCCCACGACGGCCGACTGGGCGACCGACTGCCAGCGCGGGTCCGCGGAGCCGCCGTCGACGGTCACGACGCGGACGCGCGTGCGGTCGCCGCGGGGGCTGGCCGTCACGGTCGTCCGGGCGCCCAAGGCCGTGGTGTGGCTCCACTCCCGGCTGGCGTCGTCGCCAGACGCCGGCGCCGTCGTCCCCGCGCCGTGGCGCACCTGGAGGGCCGCCACGGCGTCCTCCCACACCGCCAGCCGGAACGGGCCGTCGACCCACCGCTCGGCGACGGCAGTCCCGGGTCGGTCCGCGCCGATCTGGAGGAGGCCCGCGTCGAGGTCGGCCGCGGCGCGGCGGACGAGGGCCGGGTCGAGGCCCGCTTCGGCGCCGGCCCGCTCGATCTCGGACAGCGTCAGGCCCGGCTCGCCCTCGCGGTCGAGCCCCCGGCGCTGCCCGTCGGCGGCGCGGGCGAGGATGGCGGCGATCTCGCGGTCGGTGTAGGTGCGTTCGGGCATCGGTTCGGCGGCGGGGACTCTGCTACCACTCCCCGACCGTGACGTTCGCGGCTCGTTTATTCCAGGCCCTCCCCCGCTCGACCCCGTCGGCCTGTCGGTTCGGCGCCAGGGGACCCGGACTCGGCGCGCGCCCGGTCGATCGCGGCGCCGAGCACGTCGGCGAGGAAGGTGTCGTAGGGCTGGCCATCGAGTTCGGCGAGGATCGCGAACGTCCCGTCCGGCGCGAACGTTGGGAGCGGGTTGATCTCGACAAAGACCGGCCGGCCGTCGGGCCCGACGCGGAAGTCGGACCGCGAGAAGTCGCGGCACTCGAGCGCGCGGTGGGCGGCGAGCGCGGACGCGGCCAGCCGCGCCTCGAGCTCGGGCGTGAGCGTGCCCTCGACCACGTAGTCCGGGTCGCCGGGGAGCGCGTGGACGCCGATGCCGGAGCGGGGCTCGACGGCCCGCTGGAGCGCCGGCAGCGCCCGCGCCCCGTCGCCCGTGCCGACCACGCCGACCGTCCACTCGGCTCCGTCGACGAAGGCTTCCACGACGAGGTCCTGGCCGTAGAGCCGGTGCTGGCGGGCGACCTCGGCGGCCAGATGGTCCGCCGTCTCCGCGCGGCTCGACGGCGCGATCCCCTTGGCGGTCCCCTCGTAGCGCGGCTTGACCATGAGGGGGCCCCCGAGGCCGGCCGCCTCGACGACCGCCCAGGCGTCCCCGCCGAGAGGGACGACGGCGCCGGCCGGGACCGCGACGCCGGCCGCCGCCACGACCGTCTTCGTGAGGTGCTTGTCGAGCGAAACCGACAACGCGAGCGCGTCGCTCCCGACGCACGGAACGCCCGCCAGCTCTAGCAGGACGGGCACGTGGGCTTCCCGATTCCGGCTCCCGTAGCTCTCGGCGATGTTGACCGCGACGTCGACGCCCAGGTCGGGCATCCGGGCGAGGACGGCCGCGGCGTTGCCGAGGCGGACGGGCTCGTGTCCCAGTCGCCGGACCGCAGCCTCGAGCGCGGCGACGGTCTCCTCAGGCTCGTACTCCGCGTCCCAGTCGGGCGGCGCGCCGGGCGGGCGGGGCGCGTCGCCGAACCGGTCGTAGCACAGGCCGACGCGGAGCGGGCCTCGTCGGGGCTCAGCCACGGATCCGCCCCCGGCTCGGGTCGCGGCCGCCCGAGTCGGGCGCCTCTGGAAGCGCGTCGAGATCGAGGCGAGCGGAAGGCACCTCGTCCGCCTCGGGCATCGCGTGGGACGACTCGGGCGCGCGGTCGGGCTCCACCTCCCGCTCGGCCGGTGCGCGGAGCACCGGGACGAGGTCGTCAGCGAGGTCACCGAGGTCGCGGAGCTTGCGCGCCCGCCAGCGGCGGTCGGCGGCGGCGACGAGCGGCGCGGCGACCGCCCACGCCAAGAGGAACGTGAGCGCGGCCACGACGGCGCCGACCGCCGACGCCCCGCTCAGCCCCGACCCGGCGGCCAGCCCGATCACGCCCAACAGGGCCGCGACGACGCCCCCGTAAGCGGCCCCTTCGACCGTCGGGCTCGACATCCCGACGAGCTGCGTGATGTGGAGCCGCGTCCGGTCGCCGCGCGGGCTGACCGTCACGCGCGTCCGGACGCCGAGTGGGCTCGTGTGCGACCACTCGAACGACTGGCCCACCTGCTGGACCGTCTCGCCAGCCGTGCTCCCGAACCCCGAGCCGATCGTCGCGCCGAACCGCACCCGGAGGTCGGCGACAACGTCCTCCCAGCCGGCGGCCGTGAACGGCGCGTCGATCCAGCGCTCGACGTAGACCTGCGTCCGGCTCTGGCCCGACTGTCGGGCGAGCGTCCGCCCGGCGTCGTCGATCTCCGCGGCGGCCGCGCGCAGGTGGGCCGGGTCGATACCGGACTCGCGGCCGATCCGCTCGATCTCGTCGAGCGTGAGCCCGGCGTCGCCGCCCCCCTCCTCGGCCACCCGCTGCCGCTCGACGGCCCGTTCGATGATGGCCGAGACCTCGCGTTCGGTGTACGTGCGCATGGCGGCAGGCTACGAGCGCGTGCGGGTCCGGTTCGGGGGGGCGTCCTCTCGCTCGACGCCCGGGTCCGCCAGCGTGTCGAGGTCGAGGGCCGTCGGCACGGCCTCGGCCGCCGAAGGGCCCCCCGCGGGGGCCTCGGCCTCGAGGGGCTGGCGCTGGGCGAGCTCGAACTGGTCGAGGAGCGTGTCGAACTGGCTTTGCCGCGTCTCGGACCAGCCCCGGATCGAGCGGCGGCCCCAGACGCCGCCGAGGACGGCCAAGGACGCGAACAGGACGATGAACACCCACATGACCGGGTCCGACAGCTTGCCGGTGGCGGCCCCGATGGCGAGGAAGAACAGGGTGGCCCCGGTGCCGAAGGCCGGGCCCATCCACGCCGCCTGCGACGCGTCGTCCCGGCGGCTCTCGATCGTCACGCGGGTCCCGTCCTCGACAGGTTCGGCGAGGACGCGGAGGTTCGAGGTCTCCCCGCTCGTCCACTCGCGCACGCGGCCGAACTCGGTCGTGATGCCGGCCGCCCCGAACGTCCGTCGGAAGCGCCCGACCATCTGGCCCCACGTCTCGTCGGAGACCGCGCCCGGGAGCACGCGGCTCCGGCGCGGCGCGACGTCGGCGCCGGCGACCCTCTCGGGCTCGTGCGGCGGCCCGGCGCGGAGCTCGGCGACGGCCGCAGCCACGTGCTCGGGGTCGAGCCCGGCCGAGAGGCCGATCTCCTGGAGCTCCTCGACGGAGAGCCCCTCGCCGCGGGCCTCGACGGCGTGCTGGCGCTCGGCGGCCCGCGCGAAGATCTGCCGGGCCTCGTCTTCCGTGAACCCTTTCATCGCGTACGCCGGCGGTCAGGGGGCCGGTGCGCCTCGGCGTCGGGGCCGGCGGCGTCGAGGAGCGACGGGTCGACGCGGCCGGCGGACGGGGTCACGG
>JAAXJP010000087.1 GCA_012269805.1 Rubrivirga sp. | reverse complement strand
CGAGGCGGAGGCAGACGCCCGCGTAGCGGCGGTGCTGAGGCGGACGAGCGCCCCTGTCCACTCGGTCGCGGCGCGCGACCTCGACCGCGTCAGCGACGCGCGGACGTCGCAAGGCGTCCTCGCCGTGTCGCGTTCGGTCGTGGGTGATGGCGCCGGCATGTTCGACACGCCCGCGCTCTTGCTCGACGGCGTCCAAGACCCCGGTAACGTCGGCGCGCTCGTCCGGACGGCCGCGTGGTTCGGCGTCCGGACGGTCGTCGGGGACGAGGACACCGCCGACTTCGAGAACCCGAAGGCTGTGCGGGCCTCGATGGGCGGGGTCTGGGACGTCGTGCTCGCCCGGGTCCCCGACCTCGGGCCCGTCCTCGACCGGCTCGCGGCCGACGGGGTCGCGCTGTGGGGTGCCGACCTTGGGGGCACGTCCGTGGCCGACTGGGACCCCGGCCAGGCGGCGGCCCTTGTCATGGGGAGCGAGGCCCACGGGCTGTCGGCGTCCGTCTCGGAGCGGCTCCGCCGGTCGGGCGGGGGCCTCGTCCACATCTCTGGCGCGGAGGGCGCGCGCGGCGTCGAGTCGCTGAACGTGTCGGTCGCGGGGGGCGTGCTGCTCGCCCGCTGGCTCGGCTAGATCCGCGTGGTCCGGGTGTCCGGGAGCGGCCGCCGCGTGACCCCGTCGGTCATCCAGCAGTCGTCGTAGAGGCCGCCATCCTGCCGCGAGAGGACGAACACGTAGACGGCGCGCCGGCCGTCGTCGTGGGTGAGCGTCACGCGCTGGGCGGCCCGGTCGCCCTCGACCGCGATCCGCCCGACGTCGGCACGGGCGAAGCCGAGGAGGTCGCCGTAGACCGGGCCCTTGACCATCCCCGCGAACCGGTCGAGCGGGCCCGTCGCGACTTGGTTGGCGGGCGAGGCGAACCGGAAGGCCGTCTCGATGCCGGCGTCGGGGTAGGGGTCGTCGTTGTGCTGGAGCGCCTCGAGTTGGATGCCGACGACCTCGGCCGGCGTGAGGTCAGGCGACGGCTCGGGGCCGCCGGGGGCCGAGGCGGTAAGGAGGAGGGCCGCGGGGATCAGCACAGCGGCGAAGGCAGCGGCGAGGGGGTGGACGGATGGCATAGCGGTCGGCACGGGCGCCCGGAGCAGACGGGGGGCGGACCGGCGAGGTCCGGCGCGGCCCGAAATAGGGGGAGGTCTGACCTTCCCTGCCTCGTGACGCGAGGGGGGCGGATCCGGCCCGGCCGCCGCGCGTCCCCGATCCCCCTCCGCGCCCGACTCATGGACGCCCGCGTGCGCCGCGCGACCGTCGCCTCCTACGACCCCGCCCGCCTCGGCGAGGCGATGAGCGCGGCGTTCGCCGACGACTCGGCCAGCGCGTACCTCTGGCCCGATCCCCGGGCGCGGGACGCCGGGCTCCGGTGGTACTACGGCGTGCTCGTGCCCCGGCTCGGGTTCGGCGGCGGCCGCGTGTACGTGGCCGAGGGCGGAACCGGCCAGTCGGTCTGGATCGCCCCGGGCCACGGCATCACGGTCCCCGCTGCGGTGCGCGCCGGCGCGCTCGGGTTCGTCCCGCGGTTCGGCGTCGCGGCGGCGCTCCGGCTCAAGCGCCTCGCCGACACCATCGACGCGCTGCGCGCCGAGGCCGCCCCGCCCGGTCACTGGTACCTCCTGCTCCTGGGCGTCGAGCCGGTGGCCCAGCGGACGGGCCTCGGCGAGGCCCTCATGGCGCCGCTCTTCGAGGAGGCCGACGTGAACCGCCGCGCGCTCTACCTCGAGACCTCGGACCCGGAGACGCTCCCGTACTACCGGCGGCACGGGTTCCGGGTCGTCGGGGAGCGGCGGGTGCCGGGGGCGCACCGCTACTGGGGCATGGCCCGCCCGCCGGTGTAGCTTCCGCGCATGGAAATCCCCGCGATCCAGGGCCTCAAGGTCGAGCCCTCGCTGCTCCCGCTCGAGAAACGCGCCGAGCTCGGCGAGCGCCAGCAGCGGCTCCGCATCGGCGTGCCGAGCGAGGAGGGCAACGACGAGCGCCGCGTCGCGCTGGCCCCCTACGCCGCCGCGCTCCTCGTCGCGAACGGCCACGAGGTCCGGATCGAGGCCGGCGCCGGGACGGAGGCCCAGTTCAAGGACGGTGAGTACGCCGACGTCGGGTGCGAGGTCGTCGACTCGGCCGGGGAGGTCTACGCCGAGAGCGACCTGATCGCGAAGGTCTTCCCGCCGCGGGCCGACGAGCTCGACCTCATGCGCGAGCGGCAGGTCCTGATCTCGGCCCTCCACCTCGGCGGCCTCGAGGCCGAGACGCTCCGCCGGCTCATGGACCTCAAGGTGACCGGCATCGGGTTCGAGTTCATCGCCGACGCCGACGGGACGCTCCCCATCGTCCGGATGATGCACGAGATCTCGGGGTCGATGGCCGTCCAGACGGCGGCCCGACTCCTCGAGTCGTCGGAGGGCGGGCGCGGGGTGATGCTCGGCGGCATCTCGGGCGTCCCGCCCGCGACCGTCGTGATCCTCGGGGCCGGCGTCATCGGCGAGTGGGCGGCGCGGACGGCCATCGGGTTCGGCGCCCACACGATCGTCCTCGACACGGACCTCACCGCGCTCCGGTCCATCGAGCACGTCCTCGACCGCCGCGTGACGACGGCCATGGCCAACCCGACCTACGTCGAGAGCGCCGTCAAGACGGCCGACGTCGTGATCGGCGCGGCGATGACGGTCGGCCACCGGTCGCCGGTCGTCGTGACCGAGGAGATGGTGGCGTCGATGCGGCCGGGCTCGGTCGTCGTGGACCTCGTCATCGACCAGGGCGGGTGCGTCGAGACGAGCCGCCCGACGACGCCCGCGGAGCCGACGTTCACGTGTCACGGCGTCGTCCACCACTGCATCCCGAACCTGCCCAGCGCCGTCGCGCGGACCGGGACCTACGCGCTCTCGAACGCGCTCACGCCGTACCTCCTCGAGATCGGCGAGGCCGGCAGCATCAACGACGCGCTGTGGTCGAACGTGAGCCTCCGGACGGGGGCCTACGTCTACCGCCGCCACCTCACGAAGAAGAGCCTCGCGGCCATGTTCAACATGCCGCACCGCGACATCGAGCTCTTGATCGCGAGCGGGATCTGAGTCGGGCCCGTGCCTCCGCCTCGGCGCCGAGGTGGGCAGGGTGGAGCCTCGGGGAGGCGACGGCCACGCCGCGGGCCAACGGCACCGCCGCGGGCCAACGGGCACACCGCGTGGGCGACGTGCGTCGGACGGGCTCCGCGACACCCCGCTCCACCCCCCACCTTCTGTGACTCCTGAACGTGCCGTCGCGCTCCGCGCCGAGGTCGACCTCTCCGCTATCCGCCACAACGTCCGCCACCTGGCGGGGCGCGGCGCCATCATGGGCGTCGTGAAGGCCGACGGCTACGGGCACGGAGCGGTACCGGTCGCGCGCGTCTTGGTCGAGGAGGGCGTCGCGTGGCTGGCCGTCGCGACGGTCCCCGAGGCCGTCGAGCTCCGCGAGGCCGGGATCGAGACGCGGGTCCTGGTGCTGGCGGCCCCCCTCGAGCCGTACCTCCCGCAGTACGAGGCGTGGGGGCTGGATGCCGTCGTGTCGTCGGCCGAGGTCGCGGACGCGGTGATCGCACGCGCGCCGTTCGTGCCGGTCCACGTCAAGATCGACACCGGGATGCACCGCCTCGGCGTGGCGCCGGAGGCGGGCGCCGAGACGGTCCGGAGGCTGACCGAGGCCGGCGTGAAGGTCGCCGCGCTCTGGACCCACCTCGCGACGGCCGACGGCGACGACGCCGGCTTCGCGCTCGAGCAGGTCCGCCGGTTCGACGGCGTCCTGCGGGACCTCGGCGACGACGCCCCGCCGCTCGTCCACATCGCGAACGGGCCGGCGCACGTCCGGCTCCCGCCGCTCACGTCGCGGCCGGCGCTCGTCCGCCTCGGCGGCGTGCTCTACGGGCTCGACTCCGACCGCGCGATGGCGTCCGACACGGTCGACCTCCGGCCGGCGATGCGGCTCGTGTCCCGCGTGGTCCACCTCCAGACCGTCCCGCCGGGCGAGTCCGTCAGCTACGGGCGGACGTGGACGGCCGAGCGGCCGACGCGCGTCGCCACGCTGGCGGTCGGGTACGCCGACGGGATCCCGCGGTCGCTCTCGAACCGGGGCGAGGTCGGCCTCCGGGGCGCGCGTTACCCGATCGCCGGGCGCGTGTGCATGGACATGACGATGGTCGCGCTCGGCGACCCGGAGGGGCCGGGCGCGGAGGTCTGCCTCGGCGACGAGGCCGTGCTGTTCGGTCCGGGCGGGCCGAGCGCTGAGGAGGCCGCGGCGGCGGCCGGGACGCTGTCCTACGAGTTGACGACGGGCCTCGCGGGGCGCGTCCCCCGGGTCGTCTCCGGCGGATGACACGGCGCGGGGCGGCCGGATTCGGACACGAGATCGGACTGTGTGAAGGCGGGGCAGAACCCGAGCGCGCCCTCCGGGTATATCGCGGCAGGCCCTCGGTTTGAGGGTTCCCCTCACCCGACCACCCAACCCTCGCCCCATGGCTACCTCCACCCCACAGGAGATCACCATCCTCGTCGTCGACGACGAAGAGGACGTCGTCGAGATCATCTCCCATTTCCTCCGCGAGGAGGGCTACAACGTCCTCACCGCCCACGATGCCGACGAGGCCCTCTCAAAGGCGAGCCCCGACGTCGACGCCATCGTGCTCGACGTGATGCTCCCCGGCATGAGCGGGTTCGAGATCGCGAAGCGTCTGCGCGGGCGCGTCGAGACGGAGAAGATCCCGATCATCATGCTCACGGCGAAGACGGAGGAGACCGACCAGTTGGAGGGCCTCCAGAACGCCGACCAGTACCTCACGAAGCCGGTCTCCCCGCAGGTCGTCCTGGCCAACATCCGGGCCGTCCTCCGCCGGACGGGCACCGAGGAGAGCAAGACGCTCTCGGTCGCCGGCCTCACGATCTACGAGGACGAGTACCGCGCGACGCTCGACGGCGACGACCTCGGCCTGACGCTGACGGAGTTCGAGCTCCTCCGCTACCTCGTCCGCCACCCCCGCAAGGCGTTCACGCGGCAGCAGCTGCTCGAGACGATCTGGAAAGACGCCATGATGGTCACCGAGCGGACGGTCGACGCGCACATCAAGAACCTCCGCGAGAAGCTCGGCGAGTTCGCCAAGCACATCCAGACGGTCCGCGGCGTCGGCTACCGCTTCGTCGAGGAGGCCGAAGCGGAGGCGTAGAGGGATGGCGGGATAGGGCCCGAGGGGTGGGGGAGAGCCCCCATCCCTCTCCCATCCCGCGTCCCGCGTCCCTCACCCCATGCGCTCCCGCGACCTCCGCGAGCTGTTCTACCCCCGTCGGGCCTCGACCCAGACGTGGATGATGCTGACCTTCGCCCTGTTCGTGGGGCTGGCGGTCGTAGGCGTGGGGCTGTACTCGTTCCTGATCCTCCGGGGCCAGGTGCGGGACGCGGCCCGCGAGACGCTGCGGGAGGAGGCCGAGCGGTTCGCGGTCCAGCTCGAGGCCGAGCCGGACCGGACCGCCATGCTCGACCTCGGCCAGCAGATCGCCCGGCTGACGCAGATCGACGTGGCGATCGCCACGCGCGACCGGGTCATCGGCGACTTCGGGCCGTCGACCGAGGCGGACGGACCCGGGGAAGAGAGGCCGTTCTTCGAGCGTGCGGAGGTCGTCGAGGCGCTCGCCGCCGAGGACGACGTCGGCTTCGCCGAGCGGCGCGGGCCGGACGGCGGCACGCGGCTCTACGTCGCCCTATACCGACCGCAGACGGGGCTCCTGGTCCGCCTCGGGGAGCCCGTGCCCCAGCTTCTCCGGGCCATCCAGTCGCTCCAGGCCGTGCTCACGGTCGGGATGGCGCTGGCGCTCCTGACCGCGCTCATCGGCGCGTGGCTGGCGGCGCGGCAGGTCACGCGCCCGCTCGTCGCCATCACGCGGAGCGCGCAGCAGATCAACGAGGGCGACCTCGACGGCCGGATCTCGGTCCGGACGCGGGCCGCCGAGTTCCAGGACCTCGCGCGGAGCCTGAACCACATGGCCGGCCGGTTCCGGGCCGACATCCACGAGCTCCAGCGGATGCAGCGCGTCCAGAACGAGTTCATCGGGAACGTCAGCCACGAGGTCAAGAACCCGATCTTCGCCGTGTTCGGCTACCTCGAGGCGCTCGCCTCGGAGACGCTCCCGGCCGAGCAGCGCAAGAAGTACGCGCAGAAGGGGCTCGCCAACCTCCAGCGGCTCAACACGCTGTTCTCGGACCTGATCGAGATCGCTAAGCTGGAGTACCGCGAGGACCAGGTCCGGCCGGCGGCGTTCGACCTCCAGGACCTGATCGAGGAGATCGGCGAGATGCTCGACCCGAAGGCCGAGGCCAAGGGTCTCGAACTGAGCTACGACAACGACGCGCTGTGGGTCGAGGCCGACCGGAACCGGATCCGCCAGGTCCTGACCAACCTCATCGACAACGCCATCGCGTACTCCGACGCCGGTTCGGTCAAGTGCCGGATGCGGCGGCACATGGACAAGGCCCGTGTCGAGGTCGTCGACACCGGCCGCGGGATTCCCGAGGAGCACCTCGACCGGATCTTCGAGCGGTTCTACCGGGTCGACACGGCGCGCTCGCGGAAGGAGGGCGGGACCGGCCTCGGGCTGGCCATCGTCAAGCAGATCCTGGAGGCCCACGGCTCGACGATCCACGTGGAGAGCACGAAGGGCCGGGGCACGCGGTTCTGGTTCGAGCTCCCGCTCGCGGAGACGGCCGGCGGCGACGGCGCCGTGGCGCAGGCCCGGACCGAGGCGGCGTAGGTGGCGCGGCCGTCGGCGCTCAAGAACCTCGGCCCGAAGACGGACGCGATGCTGGCGGCGGTCGGGATCGAGACGGCCGACGACCTCCGCGAGGTGGGCGCGGCGATGGCCTACCGGATGCTGCGCCACCGGTTCGGGCCAGGCGTCAACCGGATCGCGCTGTGGGCACTGGCGGGCGCACTGGCGGACCGCCACTGGACCAGTTTTTCCGACGACGAGAAGGCCGCGCTAGAGGCCGATGCCCGCGGAGCCCTTGACGTGGGCACCGGCTGACTCCGTTCGCCTCGGCGCCGCGGTGGAGGGGCCTACAACCGCGCGAGGGTCCGCCGGGCGATCTCCTCGCCGACGGCCAGCGACGCCGTCGCCGCCGGGCTCGGCGCGTTGATGACGTGGACGGCCCGCGCCGTTTCCTCGATCACGAAGTCGTCGGCGAGCGAGCCGTCGGGGTGGAGGGCCTGGGCGCGGACGCCGGCGGGGGCGCGCTCCAGGTCTTGCTTGCGGAGCTGAGGGAGAAGCCGGCGGGCCGCCTTCCAGAACGACGTGAGGCTGAGCGAGCGGGCGAACTCGTCGAGGCCGGACCGGAAGTGCGTCCGGGCGAGCCGGCGGAACGCCCGCGAGGCCACGGCCTCGCCGAGGTCCCGGGGGCGCACGCTCGAGAACCGGTAGCCGTCGCGGGCGAACGCGAGCGCCGCGCTCGGCCCGGCGTCGACCGTCCCGTCGACCCGGCGCGTAAGATGGACGCCAAGAAAGGGGAGGGCCGGGTCGGGGACCGGGTAGATGAGGCCGCGGACGAGCTTGGCCGCCTCGGGCCTGAGGAGGGCGTACTCGCCGCGGAACGGGACGAGCTCGACCGACGGCGTGGCGCCGAAGAGCCGGGCCACGCGGTCGGCCCAGAGGCCGGCGCACGTCACGAGCGCGCGCGCCTCGACCGCGCCGCCGTCCGTCTCGACCACGACGCCCGTGCTCGTCTCGCGCCCGCCCGTGACCGCCGTGCTCGTCCGGATCTCGGCGCCGGCCTCCGCGAGCCGCTCCGCCATCCGCAGAGCGACGGCTGAGAAATCGGTCACACCCGTCGACGGGACCCACAGGGCGGCGACGCCGGCGGCGTGCGGCTCCCGCTCGCGGAGGCCGTCGGCGTCGAGCCGCTCGACCGCGACGCCGTTGGCGGCGGCCCGCTTGGCGAGCGCGTCGAGGCGGGGGACCTCGTCGTCGGTGACGGCCACGACGACCTTGCCGGAGCGCGTCCATGGGATCCCCTCCCTGTCGCAGAACGCCTCCATCTGGGCCTTGCCGGCTTGGCAGAGCGCGGCCTTCCGGCTCCCGGGGCGGTAGTACAGGCCGGCGTGGAGGACGCCCGAGTTCCGCCCGCTCTGGTGAGGGGCCACGGCGTCCTCCTTCTCGACTACGACGACGCGGAGGCCCGGTCGGGCCGCGAGGGCCGCGCGGGCCGTCGCCAGCCCGACGACCCCGCCGCCGACGACTACAAGGTCGACGGGCACGCCTAGCGGACGAGGACGACGCGGGTGGTACCGCGGGCCGTCTCGCCGCGGAGGCGGACGACGTACGTCCCCGCCGGCAGCTGCCGGCCGTCGATCCGGAGGGGCAGCCACTCGCCTTGGACAGCCACGCCGTCGAAGAGGACCTGGACGCGGCGGCCGGAGAGGTCGTAGAGCTCGGCCGTCACCGGCTGCGTCCGCTCGACGCGGACGCGCGCCGTGGTCGTCAGGGAGAACGGGTTCGGGCGGGCCGCCTCAAACTCGACCCCCTCCGTGCCATCGACGGTCGACAGTTCGAACCCGATGGGGATGAGCATGGGCCCGGCGATGTCGCACTCGAACGGGGAGCCGGCCGAGTGGAGCGCGCCGGAGCGGTACCAAAAGACCGTGTCCTCGCCCTCGACCGACTCGCCGTCGACGAACGGCTCGAAGGCGAAGGCGCACCCGCTCGAGATGGTCTCGCCGTCGTCGATCTCGTCCATCTTGTACCGGAGGACGAGCGCGTCCGTCTTGGAGAATGGGTCGACGGGGAGCCGGCGGTCGGCGTCGCTGGGGCGGATCTCGTAGCCGATCCCGGACGCGCCGTCGACCACGCTCCAGTACGTCTGGTCGGCGGCGCCCCCGAGAACCCGGGACGACTCGGTGGTAAAGACCTGGCCGTCGGTGCCGGGCGCCGCGAACTCGCGAACGACGTCGTTCGAAGGGGTCCCGTCGAGGTCGAAGTCGAACCGCCAGTAGGCGTGGTGGCGGTGCCCGACAGACGTGCAAACGGCGGCGGCGGCGGCGAACGAGAACTCGGGCCAGATCCGGCCGTCGGCGTAGAAGTGCCACTTCATGCGGTAGCGGTACCACCCGGCCTCGGTGTGGGCCGTGAGCACGAGCTCATCGCCGTAGTCCTCGACCGCGATCCCCTCGAACAGGCCGACGTCGCCGCCCGGCGAGGGGTTCGAGGGGGAGTCGTTGGCCTCGCAAGCCGTCTCGACCACGCCCGGCGCGCTCAGCGCGATGCCGGTCTGGATGGTCACGTCGGTGCCCCCGCGGCGCTCGCGGAACGTGCCGCAGTCGGCCACGATCGCTGCGTCGTCGCCGACCTCGATCGAGGCCTCGTCGTCCTGCCAGTCGCGGAAGCACCCGCAGCCGCCCTCGTCGTACTCGACGTTGAGAACGGGCACGCCGGCGCGGGCGAGGACCGTCCGCCCGCGGTACGTCACGTTGCGGAGCTCGAGGCCGCTGCTGTTGAGGGTCGTCCGGTTGCTCGGCCGGTACACGTCGAACTCCCAGAGCGGGTCGTCGGCGGGCCAGGCGATGTGGCCGTTGGGGACGGTCAGCGGTGGGGGGCCGTCGCCGAAGGTTCCGTTTTCAGCGCAGGAGGCCTGCGTCAGCCTGACCTGGGCCGAGGGCGGCGCGGCGAGGAGCACGAGCGCGGCGGAGGCGACGAGAGCGCGCATTACTGGCGGCGGGACTGTTGGCGGGCGGCCGGGGAGGCCAGGTTGCTGTCGGCGTCCGCGTCGGCGTCGGCGTCGAGGACGCGGAGCGCGCGGAGGTCGACGACGGCGTAGCGGATTCGGCGCGGCGCGGCGTCCGGCGTCGTCTCGAACACGTCGACCGTCACGCACCGGCCGCCGGGGCCGCACGGGTGGCCGGCCTCGCGGACGAGCGGGAAGCCGCCCTCGACGTGGACCTCCCCGCCCGCCTCGGCGATGAGCGCCGCCACCTCGGGATGGCGCGCCACGAGCCGGCGGGCGTCCTCGAGCTCCGCCTCGGTCGGCGCCGTGACCGAGGTCGACCGGACCGACCGGTGGAGCGTCGCGCCGTCGGCGTCGACCGTCAGGTCGGTGTAGGTCCCTGCGACGGGGTCGTACGTCACGGTCCGCGTGACGCGGGCGCGACGGCCGTCGTCGGTCTTCACCGAATCCGTGACCGCGTAAAGGACGCGGGGGGCGCTCGCGTCGACGCGGAGCGCCTGGGCACCCACGACGGGCACGGCGAGAACCGCCAGGAAGGCGGCTACGAGCAGGCGAGGGGCAGGCATCTCGTGGGGGGGACGAGGACGCGTCAAGCTACGGGCCGACCCCGTCGAAACCCAATCCCCCGCCTCCCGGGCACGCCGCCGTGCCCTTTCTGGGCGCCCGGGCACCTTGGGGTGGGGAGGTGGCGTTAGAGCCCCCCGTATCTTCGGGCGCGGGCCGCCGCGTCGTCTCTCGCGGCCGCCCGGTCCCCTTTCTCCGTTCTCTCCGTTTCCCCGATGGCCTCCGACGATCGCCGCTCTGACGACTCCGCCAACGCCCGCTCGCACTTTACGACCCGGACGTTCTTGATGCCCGATGACGAGCCCGGCGACGGGGCCGCCGCCGAGCACGAGGCCCCCGAGGCCGCGTTCGGCACGGGGGGCGTGGACGACGACACGCTCGACGCCGTGGTCGCTGGAGGCGCACCCGCTGCGGGCGAACGACCGGCCGAGACGTCCGTCCCGGAGGCCCCGGCCGGGGACGAACCCACGTTCGTGTGGGCGGCCCCCGAGGTGCCCGAATCCGTTCCCGAAACGGACGACGCGCCGGAGGTCATGGACCTCTCGGAGCTCAGCCCCTCCGCCGAGCTGCCGACCGCGTCCTTTTCCGACTCCGCCTCGGAAGCGCTCCCGGTGTCCGAGCCGTCCGCTTCGGAGGAGGCGGTCACGGATGCGGAGCCGTTCGAGGCCGGCGAGTTGGTCACGTCTCGGGGCGAGCCCACCGGCGATGCCGAGGCCTCGTCAGAGCCGGTCGCGATCGAGCCCCCCGCGGCCGCCGCGCCGGCCGACGCCGCGTCGGAGGTAGAGGAAGCGGCCTCCAGTGTCGACGCCGGCGACGGCGCTCCCGAGTCCGTTGCTGACGCGCAGGAGCCCGCCGCAGACAGGGACGCCGCAGGCACGGACGAGCAGGAGGACGTCACGGCCGCGCCCGTTCCTTCCGGTGGGGCGGTCGGCGACGCCGCCGAGGCGGAGGCGCCGAGCGCGCCCGACCTCTCTGTCGACGAGGATACCGAGGCGACGACGGCCGCCGTCGATGAGGCGTTCGAGATGCAGGCCGATGTGGAGAAGGCAGAGACGGCGACCGCCAGCGAGATCGAGGGGACGATCGACGTCGAGCCGCTCGGGCCGGAGGACTTCGATCCGGACGACCTCCGGGGCGTCCTCCGCACGATGATGCTCTCGCGGCGGCTCGACCAGAAGATGCTCAACCTCCTCAAGCAGGGGAAGGGGTTCTTCCACATCGGCTCGGCCGGCCACGAGGCCAGCCAGACGGCCGTCGCCCGCGAGTTCCGCGGCGGCGAGGACTGGTTCTGCTTCTACTACCGCGACCTCGCCACGGCCCTCACCGTCGGCATCACGCCCGACGAGGTCCTCCGCGCCCACTTCGGCAAGGCGGCCGACGTGTTCGGCGGTGGGCGGCAGATGCCGGAGCACTTCGGCAAGCGCGAGCTCAACGTCATGAGCACGTCGTCGTCGGTGGCGGCGCAGTACCTCCCGGCCGTCGGGTTCGCGCTCGCGTGCAAGCGGGAGGACGGCGAGGTCTCGGAGGACGCTCCCGGCCGGGCCGTCTACGCCTCCGGCGGCGAGGGCTCGACGAGCCAGGGCGCCTTCCACGAGGCGCTCAACTGGGCCGCCCGCGAGGCGCTCCCGGTCCTCTTCCACATCCAGGACAACAAGTACGCGATCTCGGTCCCGGTCGAGGAACAGACGGCCGGCGGGTCGATCTGGCACCTCCTCGGCGGGTACTCTGGCCTCCAGCGAATCCGCTACGACGGCACGGACTTTTTCCAGTCCGCCGCGGCGGCCCGCGCGGCCATGGCCCACATCCGCGCCGGCCGTGGCCCGGTCGCGCTCCACGCCGACCTCGTCCGGCTCCTCCCGCACTCGTCGTCCGACGACCACCGGAAGTACCGCGAGCAGGAGTCGATCGACGCCGACGCCGCGCGCGACCCGCTCCCGCGCTTCGCCGCCCAGCTCGTCGAGGCCGGCGTGATGACCGACGAGGAGGTCGACGCGCTCCGCGACGAGGTCGCCGCCGAGGTCGACCGGATCGCCCGCGAGGTGGCCGCCGAGCCCGACCCGGACCCGGCCGAGGCCACGACCCACGTCTACTACGAGGGCGACGACACGCGCCACTACGAGGTCGAGGGCGAGACCGGCGACCTCGTCGTCATGGTCGACGCCATCAACCACGCGCTCGCCGAGGAGATGGAGCGCGACGACCGCGTCCTCGTCTACGGCGAGGACGTCGGCGGCGGGAAGGGCGGGGTGTTCACGGCCACGCGCGGCCTCACCGAGCGGTTCGGCCGTGACCGGTGCTTCAACAGCCCGCTCGCCGAGAACTCCATCATCGGGAGCGCCGTCGGGCTGGCGGGCGCCGGCTACAAGCCGGTCGTCGAGATCCAGTTTGCCGACTACATCTGGCCCGGGATGCAGTCGCTCCGCAACCAGGTGGCCTCAATGCGCTACCGCTCGAAGGGGACGTGGACCTGCCCGATGGTCCTCCGCGTGCCGACGGGCGGCTACATCCACGGCGGCCTCTGCCACAGCCAGAACGTCGAGGCCCTGTTCGCCCACTTCCCCGGCCTCCACGTCGTCCTGCCGTCGAACGCGGCCGACGCCAAGGGGCTGTTGAAGGCCGCGATCCGCGGTGAGGACCCGGTCCTCTTCCTCGAGCACAAGGCGCTCTACCGCCAGGGCCCGGCCCGCCGCCCCGAGCCGCACGCCGACTACCTCGTCCCACTCGGTAAGGCGGCCGTCGCTCGGCCCGGCACGGACCTCACGATCGTGACGTGGGGCGCCATCGTCTACAAGGCGCTCAACGTGGCGAAGGCGCTCGAGAAGGAGGGCGTGTCGGTCGAGGTGATCGACCTCCGCTCGATCCTGCCGCTCGACACCGAGGCCATCCTCCGGTCGGTCAAGAAGACGGGGCGCGCGCTCGTGGCCTACGAGGACCACGAGTTCATGGGCTTCGGAGCCGAGGTGGCCGCCCAGGTCTCCGACGCCGCCTTCGGCTACCTCGACGCGCCCGTCAAGCGCGTGGCCGGCGCTTTCTCGTCGATCCCCTATGCCGACGCGCTCGAGAAGTTCGTCCTCCCGCGGGACGACGACGTTCTCGCCGCCGCCCGCTCCGTCCTCGAGTTTTAGGGGCCGCGCTAGCGGTCGCGC
>JAAXJP010000066.1 GCA_012269805.1 Rubrivirga sp. | reverse complement strand
GGTCAACGACCGCGTCTCGGCGATCCCGAGCCACGGCCTCCGCCCCGGCGACATCATCGAGGTCCGGCCCAAGTCGAAGAACCTCGACGTCATCCGTGACGCGGCCAACGTGAACCGCCGGAGCTACCCGTTCCTGGAGGTCGACCGCGACGGGCTGAAGGGCAAGTTCCTCGACTACCCCGCCCGCGAGGACGTCCCGGAGAACATCCGGGAGCAGCTCATCGTCGAGCTCTACTCGAAGTAATCCGCCCGGCGCCGCCCGCCTCGGGTGCCCGCGCGGCACGGTCGAGGCGGACGGGGCCGACGCTCTCATTCAGACAACGACAAGCCTCACTATGGCACAGATTCAGCTCCAGATGCCCGACGGCGTTCAGGTCGAGGAGATGAACGAGACGTACGGGCGGTTCGTCGTCCAGCCGCTCGAGCGCGGCTACGGCGTCACCATCGGGAACGCGTTCCGGCGCGTCCTCCTCTCGTCCCTCTCCGGCACGGCCATCACGGCCGTCCGCATCGACGGCGTCCAGCACGAGTTCTCGACGATCCCCGGCGTGACCGAGGACGTGACCGACATCATCCTCAACCTCAAGGGCGTCCGGTTCCGGGCCGAGGAGGAGGACGAGGGCTCGGTCTCGATCCACCTCGAGGGCCAGGGCGCCTGGACCGCGAAGGACATCGCCGACAACACGGCCGACTTCGAGGTCCTCAACCCCGACCACCACATCGCCACGCTGGCCGAGGACGCCGACGTCCGGATCGACCTCCGCATCGAGCAGGGCCGCGGCTACGTCGGCGCCGAGGAGAACAAGCGGGCCGACGACCCGATCGGCGTCGTCGCCATCGATTCGATCTTCACCCCGATCCTCAACGTCCGCTACAACGTCACGCCGACCCGCGTCGGCGACAAGATCGACTACGAGCGGCTGACGCTCGAGGTCGAGACGGACGGGTCGCTCTCGGCCGAGGACGCCCTCACGAACGCGGCGGCCATCCTCCGCGACCACATCGGCCTCTTCGTCGAGGTCGACACGTCGGCCGGCGAGGACGAGGAGGAGACGGAGGTCGACGCCGAGGTCCAGCGCGTCCGCGCCATCCTCGGGCAGTCGGTCGACGACCTCGACCTCTCGGTCCGCGCCCAGAACTGCCTCCGCGCCGCCTCGATCAAGACGATCGGCGACCTCGTGCGCCGCGAGGAGAGCGAGATGCTCAAGTTCCGGAACTTCGGCCGCAAGTCGTTGCTGGAGCTCGTCCAGGTCCTCGACGAGCGGGGCCTCCGCTTCGGCATGGACGTCGAGCGCTACGGCGAGCTGAACTAGAGGTATGGGCGCAGCCCCTGTACCCGTACCCCCGACCCAGTCATGAAACACGGAAAGAAGATCCTCAAGATCGGCCGGACCGCCTCCCACCGGAAGGCGACGCTCCAGTCGATGTCCGCCGCGCTCTTCGAGCACAAGCAGATCAAGACCACGTTCGGCAAGGCCAAGGCGCTCCGCCGGTTCGTCGAGCCCATCATCACCCACGGCAAGGACGACTCGACGCACTCGCGCCGTCAGGCCTTCCGGAAGCTCAACGACAAGGAGGCCGTCAAGCGGCTCTACGACGAGGTGGCCCCCGAGGTCGGCGACCGGCCCGGCGGCTACGTCCGGATCGTGAAGCTCGGCCAGCGGGCTGGCGACGCGGCTGAGATGGCCCTCGTCGAGCTCGTCGACTTTGGCGCTGAGTCCCCCGAGGGCTCGGGCGGCTCCAAGAAGCGGACGCGCCGCGGTGGCGGCGGTGGTCGCCGGCGCAGCAAGCCCTCGACCCCCGCGGCCTCGACGCCGCCGGAGGCCGAGCCGGCCTCCTCGACCGAGCCGGACGAGTCGCCGGTCACGGGCGCCCCGGCTGCTGAGGCGCCCGAGAGCCAGGAGGCCGAGGCCGCCGGCAGTGACGCCGCCACGCCCGACCCGGCCGGCGCCGTCCAGGTCCCGCCGCACGCCGACGAGCACCCGGACGCCGCCCAGGGCGCGCCGACGCAGACCGGTGAGCCCGGCCCGGGCGCCGACGCCGAGAACCTCGGCCGGAGCCACGACAACCGCTAGATCGGCGAAGCCAACCGGTAGGCTCTGGTCCGCTGGCGTTCGCCGCCAGCCGTAAGGTCCCGCGGGGCCCCGCACGTTGGAGCGGGGCCCCCCGCGCGTGTGGGACCGCCCCCCGCGGGGTAGTCCCCCACGCGGGCGGGGGGGGGGGGGCGGGGGGGGGGAGGAGGGCGCGGGCTCTTCCTAGTTTGCGCGTCCGATCGACTGCCTCTGAGGCGTTCGACAGTGACGCCTCCGCCCTCATGATCCAGGCCTCCGCCGACCTCCACCGCCAGCTCGACGGCCTCGTCGTCGCGCCCGAGTACGAGCGCCGCCTCCGCGTGCTCCTCGAGCACTGCGGGCGGAACCTCCCGTCGGTCGACGAGGCCATGATCCGCCGCGCCTTCCGCGTGGCCTACTGGGCGCACCGCGACGACCGTCGCGCCTCAGGCGAGCTCTACATCTCGCATCCGCTCGAGGTCGCGCTCATCGCGGCCAAGGACATCCGGATGGACGACGTGACCGTGGCGGCGGCGCTCCTCCATGACACGGTCGAGGACACCGACCTCTCCCTCGACCTCCTCGAGAGCGAGTTCGGGGCCGAGGTGGCCCGGATCACCGACGGCGTGACGAAGATCGGGAGCGTGTTCGAGAACCGGGCGCTCGGCCGCGCCGAGAACGTCCGGAAGCTCATGCTCTCGATGGCGTCGGACATCCGCGTCATCCTGGTCAAGTTCGCCGATCGGCTCCACAACATGCGGACGCTCGCCGCCGTGCCGACCGAGAAGCAGCTCCGCATCGCGGCGGAAACGGCCGACCTGTTCGCCCCGCTCGCGCACCGGTTCGGTCTCCACGAGGTCAAAACTGAGCTCGAGGACCTCTCGCTGAAGTACCTCCAGCCCGAGGCCTTCCGCGAGATCGCGGATGGGCTCAACGCCAAGCGGCGCCAACGCGAGCGCTTTATCGAGGGGTTTATCGAGCCCCTGCGGCACGAGCTCGACGAGGCCGGGTTCGCCTTCGACATCTACGGCCGGCCGAAGAGCATCACGTCGATCTACAACAAGATGAAGCGGCAAGGCGTCGGCCTCGACGAGGTCTACGACCTGTTCGCCATCCGCGTGATCCTCCACACGACCGGCAAGCAGGGCCGCGAGGACTGCTGGCGCGTCTACTCGACGGTCACGGCCAACTACCCGCCCGTCGACGGGCGGCACCGCGACTTCATTTCCAAGCCGAAGTCGAACGGCTACCAGAGCCTCCACACGACCGTCATGACGCCCGAGGGCCGGCCGGTTGAGGTCCAGATCCGGACCCAGGAGATGCACGAGGTCGCCGAGCGCGGCGTCGCGGCCCACTGGAAATACAAGGAGGCCTCCGGCGGCGACGGCGCGAC
>JAAXJP010000404.1 GCA_012269805.1 Rubrivirga sp. | reverse complement strand
CGACGGTTGCTACGCCTGCTCTCCTCCCGGCGCCCCCATGCCCCTTCCCGTTCGCGGGATCGCTCTGCCCGTGCTCGCGGCCGTCTGCCTCTTCGCGAGCCCCGACGCAGCCGCCCAGATCGTCCCCCCCACCACCTCGACGGCCCGGATCCCCGTGCTCAGCACGTCGGCGCGCGCCACCCGGGCCGCGACGGACGACGTGGTCCTCGGGGGCCCCGTGGATCCCCGCGAGTACGTCGTCGGCCCCGGCGACGTGTTTACGGTATCGGTCGGCGGCGGCTCCGTGTCGAGCCCGCCGCGCCAGACCGAGACGACCGTGACGGCCGAGGGCCTCCTCGTCGTGCCCGAGGCGGGCACGTTCGACGCCGCCGGCCGGACGCTGGCCGCCGTCACGGCCGAGGCGCGTACGGCCCTCCGCCGCCGCTACTCGAACGTTCCCACTGACGTGGCGCTGTCGGTCCCCCGCCGGTTCGCGGTCTACGTGTCCGGCGCCGTCCCGCTGCCGGGCCGGCAGGTCGTGACCGCGCTCGGCCGGGTCGAGGACGCCATCGCCGAGACGACGGGCGACCTCAACCCCCTCGAGCTGACCGATTACGAGACGCCCCCACGGTTCGAAGTCGAGCGGCGCGTCGCGCTCCGGAACGTCCGCGTGACCGGCCGCGACGGGTCCGAGCGCCGCGTCGACCTCTACCGCTACTACACCACGGGCGACCTCGATTACAACCCCCGGCTCTCCGACGGCGACGCCGTGTTCGTGCCGACCTTCGACCCCGTCCGCGAGGGCGTCGCTGTGAGCGGCGACGTCGAGCGGCCGGGGTACTACGACTGGCGGGCCGACGACTCGGCCGCCGCGCTCGTCGCGGTCGCCGGAGGGCCCGGGCTCAGCGCGTCCGGCACGACGGTCCGGCGGACCCGAACCCGCGACGGGCGCACCGAGAGCGTCGAGGTCCCTCTGAACCAGGCGGGCACCCTCGACCTCCTGCCGCGGGACCAAGTCTCTGTTGTGGCCGACGCCCCCGACGCCGGCTACGCGAGCGCTGTCGGGGCCGTCCGCTTTCCCGGGGCCTACCCCATCGTGTCCGGGGAGACGTCGCTGAGCGACCTGGTCGACGCGGCCGGGGGCCTGACCGCGGAGGCCCTCCTCCGCGGCGCGTACCTCGAACGGACCGCCCGCCCAACGCCGCAGGCCGCGCTCGACCCGCTCGCCATCCCGACGGACCGCCCCCGGACCGTGGCTGCGTTCGACTCGTCGGTCACGGCGCTGGGCCAGCTCAGTGACCTCGGGCTCGTCGGGCGCCGGTACTACATCCAGGAGTACATCTCCACCGCCCGGCTCTCCGTCGACGTCGAGGGGGCCCTCCGGGGCGGCGGCGACGTCGTTCTCCGCGACGGCGATCGGCTCGTGGTCCCGCGAGACCTCGGGGCCGTCCGCGTCTCCGGGCAGGTGTCGGACCCGGGCTACGTCCCGTTCGAGCCGGGCCTGACGGCCGGCGACTACGTCGACCGGGCCGGCGGCCCCGGCCCGGTCGCGACGACGGTCTACACGGTCGATGCCCGGACCGGCCGGTTCACGGCCGGCCGCCAGACGCCCGTCCGCGAGGGCGACGGCGTCTTCGTGGACCGCCCGCCGACCTCGGACTCGGCGACCATCGAGACGCTCGCGCTGCAGGAGGAGAACCTCGCGCTCCAAGAGCAGCGGGCCGAGCGGGAGGCGTCGCGCGACCGCCGCCAGCTCCTCATCCAGACGATTGCCACGACGATCTCGGCCGTGAGCACGGCCATCTTCGCCTACACCGCCCTCAGCAACTAGGCATGGCACGACCGATCGCACAGGACCGGCCCGAGCACGCCGACCTCGACGGGGCCGGCGACGGGGCCGGCCTCCCCGCGCCCGACGTCACGAGAGAGTACCTGGCCGCCGCCGACCGGTCGCAGGACCGACTGTGGTGGGCGGGGTCGGTGCTGTACCGCCGCCGGTGGTGGATCATCGGGGCGACCGTGCTCGCCGCGATCGCCTCCGTCTTCCTCTCGCTCCAGATCCCGAACCAGTACCGCGCCGAGACCCGCGTGCTCATGCCGGAGGACGGCGGCGGGGGGCTCGTCGCGAGCGCGCTCAGCAGCATCTCCCCGACGGCCGCCGCGCTGCTCTCCGGCGGCGGCGGCGGATTCACGCGCTACATGGCCATCCTGTCGAGCCCGTCCACGATGGCCTCCGTCGTCGAGCGGTTCGACCTCGTCGATCGGTACGATCTCGCCGAGGAAGAGCACCCGTTCGACGAGGCCGTCCGCGAACTGGCCGAGCGGGCCGAGTTCGAGGTCGCCCTCGACTTCGACTACCTCGGCATCTCGGTGGCCGACGAGGACCCGGAGGTGGCCGCCCAGATCGCGAACTACTTTGTCGAGCGGCTCAACGAGCGGAACATCGAGTTCCAGTCGAGCAACGCCGCCGGCAACCGGGCCTTCCTGGAGCGCCGGCTCGACCAAGCCAACGCCGACCTCGACTCGGCGCAGGCGGAGCTCCAGGCCCTCCAGGAGCGGTCCGGCGTCGTGGAGCCGACGGCCCAGGCCGAGGCCCTCTTCTCGGCCCTCGCGACGGCGCAGGCGGGCGTCGCCACGGCCGAGGTCCAGTACCAGTCGCTCCTCTCGCAGTACGGCCCCGAGAACCCGGACGTCCAGGCGGCCCAGGCCGCCGTCCAAGCCGCGCGAGGCCAGGTCAACCGGCTCCGCGGCGGCGCCGAGGCCGGCCTTCCGGGCCTCGGCGGCCTCCCGCGCGTACAGCGACAGTACGCCGAGGTGCTCCAGGACTTGGAGATCCAGCGGGCCATCATCGAAACGGTCCAGCCGCTCTACGAGCAGGCCGCGCTCCAAGAGCAGCGCGAGGCCGACGCGGTCCAGGTTCTCGACCCCGCGACGCCGCCGTCGCGGAAGGCCGCGCCGCGGCGGTCCCTGCTCGTCATCGGGGCGACGCTCTCGGTCGCCCTCCTCGCCGTCGTCCTCGCGCTGTCGGTCGCCTGGATCCGCCAGCGGCTCCCAGCGGTGCTCGCGCGGCTCGAGGCCGGCGCCTGAGCCATGGAGGCCGCCGCTCCCGCCTCCTCCTTCCGACTCCAGACGCGCCTCGCTGTCACGGCGGTGGCGGCGGCTGGGGCAGTCGGGCTCTTGGTGATCGGCACGCTCGTGATGGCGGGGTCGCAAGCCGTTTGGGCGGTCCCGGTCCTGCTCGGCGGCGGGCTGGCGCTCGCGCTCAGCCGGCCGTCGGCCCACGTCCAGCTGGGGGCGGTGCTCGCGACGTCGGCCCTCCTGGTGGGCGGCGAGCCGGGGCTGGGGGCCGGCGAGGTGCTCTCCGGACTCGTCCTCGTGGGGTACCTGACCGCGTGGTACGGGCAGGCGCTGCTGACGGGGCGCCCGTTAGTCTCGTCCCTCCCCGACCGGGCGGCCGCGGTGTGG
>JAAXJP010000171.1 GCA_012269805.1 Rubrivirga sp. | reverse complement strand
GTGTGGTGCCACCGCCGGTACGGCCCCTCCAACTGCTGGTCGACGAACCGGTACGGCGGCTCCCACGCCACGATCTCCGTCCGCCACCCGAAGCGGACACCGAACAGGCCGAGCCGGTAGTCGATCAGGGCGCCCGGCCGCATGTCCATCGGCGTCGGCGTGACGATCTCGAAGGCGAGCTCGGGCGGCGTGATGGCGGCGAGGTTCTCGGCGTCCGCGAAGAACGGGAACACCTCGTCGCGGGGGAGCGGCAGGTGCGTCGTGTAGTGGAGGCGGTGCGTGACGGCCACGGGAGCGGAGGGGGGAGGACGGCCCGAACCGGCCGCGCCGGACCCTGGATCCGGGCAGGGGTAGCTTCCGGTTCCCCCCACTCCCGGACCGAACGCCCTCTCCTTGTTTTCTCCTGACACCTACGCCGCCCGCCGCGCCGCCCTCGCCGAGGCCGTCCCGGGCGGGCTCATCGTGCTCCTCGGTAACGAGACCATGCCGATGAACTACGCGGCGAACCCCTACCCCTTCCGCCAGGACGGCTCGTTCCGCTACTACGCCGGCGCCGACGCGCCCGGCCTCGCCCTCACCCTCGACGCCGACTCCGGCGAGGCCACGTTCTACGGCCGCGAGGCGACCATCGAGGACCGCGTGTGGGACGGCGAGCGCCCGTCCGTGGCCGAGCGCGCCGCCGCCGCCGGGATCTCCAGCACCGCGCCGCCGGATGCGCTCACGGGCGTGGTCGCCGCGGCCCGGCAGGCGGGTCGGGTCGTCCACGTGCTGCCGCCGTACCGCGCGGCCCAGCGGAGCCGGCTGGCCGGCCTCCTCGGCGTGGCCCCCGAGGCGGTCGCGCCCTCCGACGTGCTGACGGACGCCGTGATCGCGCAGCGGCTCGTCAAGACGCCGCAGGAGATCGCCGAGATCGAGCACGCCGTCGGCCTCGCCGACGAGATGCACCGGACGGCCATGTGGATGGCCCAGCCGGGGCGGACCGAGTTCGAGGTCGCCGCGGCGATCGAGTCGGCCGCGACGTCGCGGGGCTCGTACCTCTCGTTCCCGGCCATCGTGACCGTGCGCGGCGAGGTCCCGCACCACCGGGCCGGAAGCCACACCCTCGAGGAGGGCGAACTCCTGCTCCACGACGCCGGCTGCGTCGCGCCGAACTCCGGCTACGCGTCCGACGTCACGCGCGTCTCGCCGGTCGGCGGGGCGTTCTCGGAGCGCCAACGGGCGATCTACGACCTCGTTTTGGAGGCCCAGGAGGCGTGCATCGACGGGTGCGCGCCGGGCGCGTCGTTCCGCGACCTCCACGACCTCGCCTCGAGAACGCTGGCCGCCGGCCTCGTCGACCTCGGGCTGCTCCGCGGCGACGTCGACGAACTCGTGGCCGCCGGTGCGCACACGCTGTTTTTCCACCACGGCCTCGGGCACCCGCTCGGCCTCGACGTCCACGACCTCGAGGGGCTCGGCGAGGACCGCGTGGGCTACGCCGACGAGGCGACCCGGAGCACGCAGTTCGGGACGAAGTTCCTCCGCTTCGCGCGCGAGCTCCGCCCCGGCTACGTGATGACCGTCGAGCCCGGCCTCTACTTCAACGCCACGCTCATCGACCTGTGGCATTCCGAAGGCCGCTACGCCGACGCCGTCGACTACGACGAGGCGAGAAAGTGGGTCGGCTTCGGGGGCGTCCGGATCGAGGACGACGTGCTCATCACCGACGACGGGCACCGCGTGCTCGGGCCGCCGATCCCCAAGCGCCCGGAGGACGTGGAGGCCGTCGTGCAAGGCGGGGCGTGAGGCCCGTGGTCACCGTGGGGCTCCGGCCGGGTGCGCTCGACGCGGCCGAGCGGCTGGGGCGCCCGGTGGTCGCCGTCGTCGAAAAGGCGCCGGGCCCGAAAGCCGCCGCCCGGCTGGCGGACGCCGTCGTCACCCCATTCACCCCGGAGCCCGAGCCGTGGGCGGCGGTCGCCGACGCGCTCCGCCGGCACGACCCCGCGGCCGTCGTGCCGCTGCCGGAGCGGTCGGTGCCGCCGGTCGCGCACCTCGCCGGCCACCTCGGCCTCGGCGGGCTGGCGGCGGAGGCCGCCCGCCGGTGCAGCGACAAGCGGGCGATGAAGCGCGCCGCCCGCGCCGCCGGGATCCCCTGCGCCGACGTGGTCGAGGCGGAGGACGGGCTGAGCGGCGCCGAGATCGTCGAGCGGCTGGGGCTCCCGCTGGTCCTCAAGTCGGCCGTCGGGTCGGGGAGCCGGGGGACGCAGGTCGTCCGCGACGCGGCGGAGGTCCCCGACACGCTCCCGCCCGGCTGGATGGCCGAGTCGTTCGTCGACGGCGTCGAGATGAGCGTCGAGTCGCTCGTGGTCGACGGTGAGACGGTCTGGACGAGCCCGACGCAGTACCTCGAGCCGGCGTGGTCGAGCCTCGTCCCGGCCCCGCTCTCCGACGCCGACCGCGAGGCGGTCTGGGAACTGGCCGAGGCGGCCCGGGTCGCGCTCGGCGTGTCGGTCGGGATGACGCACTGCGAGGTGTTCCTGACGCCGAGCGGGCCCGTCTTCGGCGAGCTGGCGGCGCGCCCGCCGGGCGGTCACCTCATGCCGCTCATCCGCCACGCGTACGGCGCGGACCCGTGGGAGGCCGTCTTCCGCGTGGCCCTCGGTGAGCCGCACGGGATGCCAGCCGAGGCGGTACAAGTCGCGGCGGTCCGCCTGCTTCACCCGGGGCCGGGGACCGTCACGGTGGCCGAGGGCGCCGACGCCGCGCGCGCGATGCCGGGCGTCGAGGCGGTCGCGCTCCGCGTCGGCCCCGGGGACAGGGTGGGGCCCCGCGAGGGGACGGGCCAGGAGGTCGGGCACGTGCTCGTGACGGGCGCGACCGCCCCCGAGGCCGAAGCCCGGCTGGCGAACGCGAGCGCCCGGCTCCGGGTCGACGTCGGACGGTGAGCGGAGGAACGGCCTTTTTTCTCCGGGGATCGGCTGCGGTGACCGTTCTTGTCCGGTGACACCCCGCCCGGTCTAGCCGCCCCGACCGAGGCCACGCTCACGCTCGATCCGAGTCCTGCCCTCTCGTACTGCGTCGGCGGTGCTCTGCTTTGCTCTCATGGGGGGGCTGGCAGCGGGGGGGCAGGCCCAGAACGCGATCCCGGCCATGGGCAACCGGGACCTCTCGCTCGTCGCGAGCAGCCCGGAGGTCCGGTCCTACAGTGACTTCTGGCTCAACCTGCACGACTACCTCTACGGCCGGGCCCGCGAGCCGGAGGCCCAATCGGAGGAGGGGACCGCGTGCGTCGCGGCGTTGCCGGCGGAGGTCCGGGGGCCGTGGCGGGGGGCCGAGGCGCACTACGCGGCCGAGATGCCGGAGCGCCATCACCGTCGGGACCCGCTCGTCCGAGCGATTCGGCACCGGTTGGCGGGGATCGCCACCGAGCACGCCCCCGTCGCCGACTCCGCGCTGGCGGTTCTCACGG
>JAAXJP010000340.1 GCA_012269805.1 Rubrivirga sp. | reverse complement strand
TCGTAGATCCGGCCATGCGCGACGGCGGCGAACCGCGCGAGGTCGTCGCCGGCGGTGACCGCGTCGAGGATGTTGACGAAGCCCCACACGGCGAGCGCGACGGCGGCGAACGCGACGGTGAAGCCGAGGCCGTACGGCACACCACGTTCGAGGCGGCGTCGGACGAACCGGAGGACGGGGTGCATGTCGGGTTGGATTATCCGATGAGGAGCAGGAGGACCGCGACGAGCCCGCCTGCGATCACGGCGCCGTTGAGGGCCACGGCCCCGAGCAGGGCGAGCGCGAACGGGAGGCTCGCGAGGCGAAGAAAGCGAAGCCCGCCGACGGCCCTGACCCAGCCACCCTTCGTCAGGAGGGCCAGCCCGCGGGCGGCCCACAGCGACCGGAGCAGGCGCCCGATCCGGCTTCCCTTCGCCGCCGCGCCCGAGGCCTCGCGGCCGGTCGCGGCGAGCGCGGCCTCTTTGATCTGGCGCGGCAGACTCGCGATGTCGGCCAGCGTCCACCCCGCGATGGCGACGGCGATGGCCGGGACCAGCAGGAGGATCCCGAGCGCGACGAGCACCCCGGTGGCGAGTTGAGGGGCCCACCGCCACACCGCGGCCACGATCAGCAGCGCGGCGACGGCGCTGACGCCGGCCAGACGGTACGCGAACCGGACGATGGCCTCGACCCCGGGCAGGAGACGCCCGAGGCGGGCGAGGGCGCCGGGCGGCGCCTCGGCGAGGGCGGCCTCGGCCGGGGGAGCCGACGGCGCGGCCGCCGGGCGGCTCGCAGTGGGAACGGAGGGGCGGGAATCCACGCGGGGGGGAGAGCCGTTGGCCCCCTCCTACGCCGCCACGCCCATGCCGAGTTCGCCCGACATCGCCTCCGTCCTCCGCGACGCCCGCACGATCGCCGTCGTCGGGTGCTCCCCGCGGGGGTTCCAGACGAGCCACCGGATCGCCCGGTACATCCAGAACGCCGGGTTCACGATGATCCCCGTCAACCCGAACCACGACGAGATCCTCGGCGAGACGGCCTACCCCGACCTCGACTCGATCCCCGACGACGTGGAGATCGACATCGTCGACGTCTTCCGCCGGCCGGAGTTCACGCCCGACGTCGTCCGCGACGCCGCGGCGCGGGCTGAGCGGACCGGCAACCGTCCGGTGATCTGGACCCAGATCGGGGTTCACTCCCCCGACGCCCAAACCCTTGCGGACGAGGCCGGCCTGCCCTACGTGGCGGACCGGTGCCTGATGGTTGACCACGCGGCGCTGTAGCTCATGCGGCGGGCGCTCCGCATCGCCCTCGCCCTGACGGTCTCGGCTTGTGGACCGTCTGGCTCCCCCGACGCTGTGCCCGAGCCAGACCCCGCCGCGGGATCCCCACCGGTCGCGACCGCCCCCGCCTCGGCGGCCTCCGCGGTCGAGCCGTACGTCAATGCCCGGTTCGGTTTCGCCGTCGACGTCCCTGCCGCTTTCGGGGCCCAGCCCGCTCCGCAGAACGCCGACGGCCGCACCTTCCGCTCCCCCGACGGGGCCGCGTCACTGGTCGTGTTCGGCTACCAAGACGCGGTTGGCGCCGGCCTCGAGGGCTTGGCGGAGCGCGTCCGCGAAGACCTCGACTCCCTGGCCTATTCGGCGCGGCCGCCGGGGGGGATTGTCGCCTCAGGACCGGCCGGAGAAGACGTGGTCTATGCCCGTGCGCTGTATCGCGATGGCGTCGGCGTGCTCGCGCGACTTCGCTACCCGGCCACTCGTCCGGAGGGCGGAGCGTGGGCAGAAGCCCTCGACGCGTCGTTGCGGTGGACGGAGTGATGTGTCAGCCGATCGGCGGTCGCCACTCGATGGCGGTCGCCCGCTCGACGCCGTCTTCGTCGGGCTGGTACCTCACCTCAACGGCCGCCGGGAGTTCGTCACCGAGCCGGTACGTCACCACGTCGCCCTCCGTCCCGACGGGCGCCCCGAGGGTCGACTCGATAGCGTCTCGGGGTTCGCCCACCGACAGTCCGTCAGTCGTTCCGTACGTGTCGGACGTGACCGCGAGACGCTGGAGCAGGAGCCGCCCTCCGCTGACGTCGTAGAGTTCGAGCGTGAGCCCGTCGTAGCGCCACGTCCGGATCGTATCGATCTGTCCTCGGACGTGGCGGTTCTCGATCGGCTCGGCCGTACGGCTCCGGGGCTCTCGCAGTCGGGCGACCACCTCGGGCAGTGGGGCCGTCGGGGCGAGGAGGCGGTCGATCCGGACGCCGGGCCGGACTTCTGCCGAGGGCGTCGGCTCTGTGGCCGTCTCGGGGTAGGGGGCCGAGGACTCGGGGGAAGGAGCCGGCCCGGAAGGAGCTGGCCCGTCTGAGGCGCAGCCCCCCCAAACGGCCAAGAGCAACGCGAAGCCGTAAGCACGAATCATGAGGACACCGGAACGTGTCGCCCCCTACGGGACGGCGGCCGGAGGGGTCCCGGCGAGCGCTGCGGACACACGAGCGGCGGAGAGGCCAGGCCCCTCCGCCGCCGCTAGACCTGTCGGGCGAACCCAGGCACCGCGCAGGGCCATGTCGGGTCGGGTCCCGAGGGACGGGCCGCAGCGCACGGCGCCGGGAAAGCCGTCCAGGCAGGTCGTCCCTAGCAAACGCCCCCGCGGGTCGGGATGCGCACTTTGACGGGTGGATTTCCTGCAAGCTGCGGAGATCGAGGACTTTCCCCCGCGCGTCCCTCGTGGTTGCCCCGGTGTTCGCCCCTACTCCACTGCCGAGTCGACCCCGGCCAGTGCGGCGAACCGGTCGACCTCGGCGCGGAGCCGGTCGCGCAGCGGACCGAGGCGGGCGTCCTCGACGGAGCGGCTCTCGGCGAGCACGGACTCGAAGAACCACCGCTGGTCGGCAGCGCCGGCGGAGAGCGCCCGGCGGCCGGGGGCCGAGGTAAAGATGTCGATCCCGGCCTCCAAGCTCGACGCCATCGAGTACGCGTTGTGGAGCTTGTCGGCGAGCGAGACGGCGACGGCCTCGACAGGACCGGCCGCGAGCGAGCGGAGGTAGGCCTCCTTCCGCACCCTCCAGGGGAGCCAGCCGCCCGCGTCGTCCCGCTTCGGCTCCGAGACGGCCTCCACGATTCGAGTGACCTCTTCGCCGACGAGGGCCACGAGGGTCGGCCGGCCGAGCGCGTCGCCGTGGCGGTTCGCGTCCTCGAGGGTGTCGTGGAGGAACGCCGCCGCGACGGCCTCATCGCCCCACCCCGCGCGCTGGACGGTCAGGGCGACGGCCGTTACGTGGGCCATGGCCGGCACCCGCGACGGCGTCCCCCCCGGGTCGCTGACGCACGGGTCGGTCCACCGCCCTTTCCGGTACGTCCCGTCGTGCCACTCGGCAGCGACTTCGATGGCGCGCTCGACGAGCGGGGAAAAGAGCGAGGCGGAGCTCACGGGCGGACAACGTAGTGAACGGTAGCGTCGAGCGGGACGGCGTCGACCATGGTGGTCAGGGCGCCGAGGCCGTGCCGGGCGACGACGCCGAGCGGGCCGAGCCAACGCTCCTGGAGATGGCCGTCGGGCCAGAGCGCCGCCTGCGCGCGGGCCAACCGGGCCCGGACGACCCCGTGGTTGCGCTTTTCCAGGCGGACGGTCTTTGCCTCCAACACCTCCAGCGCCTTCTCCACCTTCCGCCGCGCCGCACCAACGGTCAAGCGCAGCGCCGGATCGACCTCCGCCGCAACGGGGCCCAGCGCCTCGACGGCCTCGAGGGCTGCCCGACGCGCGGCGGCAAAGGCCGCGTCGAGGTCGAGGTCGGAGTCCGCGAGCGCCAGCCGGCGCCACAGGGCGTGGAGCGTCTCTTGGGGTCCGCCGTCCGGCCCGCCAGCCAGGTCGGGGGCCGACAGCCCGTACCGGTCGAGGACTTTCGCGACGCCGGGCTCGACGACGGTCAGGCTCAACCTCGGCTCGATGACGGGCATCGGGACGCCGAACGCCTCGTAGACGGGACCGAGCTGGGCGAAGTAGGCGGCCTCGCCGGGGCCGGCCACGTAGGCGGCCGTCGGGAGGAGGGTGTCCTGGAGGAGCGGCCGGAGAACGACGTTCGGGCTGATCGATGCGGGCTCCTCGCTCAGGCGCCCGAGGAGCCTCTCGGGCGAAAGAGAGGTGTCGGCGCCGCGGAGAACGAACCCACCGCCGGCCGGATCGACCTGGGTGCGCGTCCCCTCCCCCATTATGAACAGGTTGACGGGCGACGGGGCGACCTGGGCGTGGAAGCCGGCATCCACCAGTTCGACGCTCCGTGCGGCGAGGAGCTGCTCCGTCGCCTCCCACGCCTGAACCTCCCGACGGAAGAGCGGTGCTGCGAGCCGCTTGAGCCGCGCGTCGTCGGCAGACATCAGGACGACGTCCGGAACGAGGGCCCGCAGCAGTGTGGCGAACGCGTCGCGCATCGTTCGACCCGGCACGTAGGCGCCGCGGGCGAGCGCGAGGGCGTCGGCGCGGCCGGGGCCGTCGGGCAGCGCCCGGTCGAGCTCCCCCAGCGCCCGCTCGGTCGCGGCCCCCTCCAGCACAATTCGTCCGACGGCCCCGCGGTCCGTCTCGGGTGGCACGTCGTCGTGGTAGTTGCAATAGCGGACGTCCTCGCCGTTCGCAAACGCCGCCTGGTGGACCTCGGCAAAGTCGTGGTCCTCGTCGGCCAGCCAGAACACCGGGACGACCGGCCGGCCGGTCTCCTCCGCGAGACGTTGGGCCAGGCGGACGGCCGTCCGCGCCTTGTAGACCGTGTAGAGCGGCCCGCCGAACAGGCCGAGCTGCTGCCCCGTCACGACGGCCGTGCTCTCCGGATGCCGGAGCATCTCGACCGCGTCGAGAACCGCGTCGCTGCACCCCCACACCCGGTTCTGCTCGGCGAGCACGTCGGCGACGGCGTCGCGGTGGCCGCGGGCGGTGGCCGCCTCGGCCGCCACTCGGGCCGCCTCAGCACGGTCGGCCGCCGCGTGGGGCGACCAGCGGTAGAACGCCAGCGCGGCCCCGTCTCCTGACAGGTAGCCCTGGAACAGCGCCGAGGCGCCGAGGGCCGCGTGGGAGATCGCCTCGACGACCGGAGCCGGAGCGACCGTGCTCATCGACAGGCGGAGCGGCGGTCGGGGGGCGACGGTTGGCGCTCCACTAGTTGCCCTCCTTCATCCGCGCGATCTCGTCGCGCAGGCGGGCGGCCGTCTCGTAGTCCTCCTCGGCGATGGCCTTTTCAAGCTGGCTCTCCATCCGGTCCAACTTCGACATGGCCGAGGACGACGCCGCGGCGACCGGATCCGGCTCGAATCCCTCCTCGTCGGGCTCGCCTTCGTCGTCGGCGGGGATGCCGGCCTCGTCGAGCACGCCGGCGGCCACGAACAGGTCGGCGTCGGTGCGGACCGCCAGCGCGACGGCGTCGGAGGGGCGGGCGTCGAGCGTGGCCTCCTCCCCGTCGAACACGTAGCGGATCTTGGCGAAGAACGTCCCCTCGCGGAGGTCGTCGATGACCACGTCGGTCACGTCGGCGCCGAGCGTGTCGAAGAGCGACCGGAGGAGGTCGTGCGTCATCGGGCGCGGCGGCTGGATCTTCTCGAGTTCGAGCGCGATGGCCTGCGCCTCGAACGCCCCGATGATGATGGGGAGCCGCCGGTTGCCGCCGACTTCGCCGAGCACGAGGGCGTAGGCCCCCCCGGACGAGGGGCTCGTCGAGAGCCCGATGATGTCGACCTGGATGTAGTCCATTGGAGAGAAAGAATCGATCCTGGGGGGCGCCGAAGATACGGCCGGCGCTCGCGTGTCCGTCCCCAACGAGGCGGCGCGTGCGCAGTTCGCGGGGCTAGACGAGGCGGACGAGGGCGACGGACTTTTTCCCCTTCCGGAGGACCACGACAGACCCGTCGACGGCGTCCTCGCGCGTGACCTGCTGGCCGAGGTCCTCGACGCGAGCGTCGCCGACGCGGACGCCGCCGCCTTGGATCGCGCGCTTGGCCTCGCCCCGCGAGCTCGCCAGCCCGGCCTCGACGAGAAGGTCGATCACCCGGGCCCCTTCGCCCTCGAACTCCGACGCCGCCACGTCGATCGACGGCGCCTCCTCGAACACCTCGTCGAGCTCCTTCGAGCTCAGCTCCGAGAGGTCGCCGCCGAAGAGCGCGCGTCCGGCCCGCTCGGCCGCCTCGGTCGCCTCGGCGCCGTGGACGAGCGTCGTAACGTGGCGGGCCAGCTCGCGCTGGGCCTCCCGGGCGCCCGGCCGCTCCTCGTGCGACTGGGCCAGCGCCTCGACCTGCTCCTGCTCGAAGTCGGTGAACCACTTGAGGTAGTTGACCACGTCGCGGTCGTCGGCGTTGAGCCAGAACTGGTAGAACCGGTACGGCGACGTCCGCTCGGCGTCGAGCCAGACGGTGCCCGCCTCGGTCTTGCCAAACTTGCTGCCCGACGAGTTGGTCACGAGCGGCTGGACGAGCCCGTGGGCCTTTCCGCCTTCGCGCCGGACGAGGTCGGTGCCGGCCGTGATGTTGCCCCACTGGTCCGACCCGCCGATCTGGACCGTGCAGCCCTCGCGCTCGTGGAGCACGAGGAAGTCGTAGGCCTGGAGAAGCTGGTAGCTGAACTCCGTAAACGACAGGCCCACTTCGCTCTCCAGCCGCCGCTTCACCGACTCCTTCGCCGTCATCTGCTGGACGGTAAAGTGCTTCCCGACGTCACGGAGGAAGTCCGTCAGCGAGATCTGCGTGAGCCAGTCGGCGTTGTCGGCCATGCGGGCCGCACGCGGTCCGTCGAAGTCGAGGAACCGCTCGAGTTGGCGGCGGATGCCGGCCGTGTTGGCCTCGACCATCTCGCGCGTGAGGAGCTGGCGCTCGGCCTTCTTCCCGGACGGGTCGCCGATGAGCCCGGTCCCGCCGCCGACGAGCGCGATCGGCGTGTGGCCGTGCTGCTGGAAGCGGCGGAGCCCGAGGATCTGGAGGAGCGAGCCGACGTGGAGGCTGTCGGCCGTCGGGTCGAACCCGATGTAGCCGGTCCGGGGCGCCTCGGCGAGGTGGTCAGCGAGGTCAGGGGTCTGGTCGTAGACGAGCCCGCGCCAGCGGAGGTCTTCGAGAAAGGTCATGCGAGGGCTTCGGGAGTCAGGATCGAGTCGATCGGATCAGGCGGCGGCGATCACCTCGGAGAAGGCACGGAGAGTCGCCGCGTTCTCCTCGGGGGCGCCGACCGAGACACGGACCCACCCGGGCGTGCCGTCGCGGCCGGAGAGCGCGCCGTAGCCCGAGACGTCGCGGATCAGGACGCCGCGCTCGGCCATCCGGCGCTGAAGGTCGGCCGGCGTCAGCGGCGTGCGGACGAGGAAGAAGTTGGCGGCGCCGGGCAGGACCTCCACGCCCTCGTGCGCGCCGAGGGCGGCCTCGAGGGTCGCGCGCTCGGCCTTCAGGACGGCGACGCGCTCGGCGACGAGGTCGGGCCGGTCGAGGATCGCGAGGCCGATCTCTTCGCCCAGCCGGCCCACCAGGAACGGGAGGCGCGACTTCTCCAGCTCGGCGATCAGTTCCGGCCGCCCCATCATCACGCCGAGGCGGACGCCGGCGAGGCCGAACGCCTTCGAGAAGGTCCGGAGGATCAGCGCGTTGTCGTGCGCCCGGAGCACGTCGGTTGCGGTCGGGCCGTCGAGGAACTCGTGGTAGGCCTCGTCGATGACGAGGATGCCGGGCACGCCGGCCGCCAGCCGGAGGAGGTCGCCGTGGGCGAGCGTCTGGCCGGTCGGGTTGTTGGGCGTCGTGACGATCGTGAGGGGCGCGTTCGCCTCCCGGGCGGCGTCGAGGATGGCGTCGGCGCCGTGGCGGAGGTCGAGACCGGCGGGCACGTCGATCACGTCGGCCCCGTGCATCCGGGCGACGCTCGCGTAGAGCGCGAACATCGGGCTCGGCAGCACGACGGGCGTGCCGCGCTCCAGGAAGCAGAGCGCGAGCGTGTGCGAGAGCTCGTTCGACCCGCGGCCGACGATGACGGAGCCTTCGGGGAGCCCCTCGCGCGCTTCGATGGCTCGCACGAGCCGGTGGGGCCGGTCGTCGGGATAGCGGTTCCAGGGGGACGCCCCGAACGCCGCCAGCGCCCGCTGCTTGATGTCCGCAGGCAGGTCGTAGGGGCTCTCGTTCTGGTCCACCTTCGCCGAGGCCTCGATCGTGGTCGGCACGCGGTAGGCGCGCTCGGCGCGGATCTCAGGACGGACGAGGTCGACGGGAGACATTAGGAGACCCGGACGGGCTGAGTTATTCGGAGGCGGCGGTCACGGCCGCCGCCTCCTCCCCCGCCCCGTCCCCGAGGCGGACGCGGACGGCGAGGGCGTGGGCGTCGAGGGCCTCCGCCTCCGCGAAGCGGGCGATCGCCTCGCCGGTCTGGCGGAGGCGCGCGGCCGAGTAGCGGACGACGGACTGGCGGCGGAGGAACACGCCGACGCCGAGCGCCGATGCGAACCGGGCCGTGCCCCCGGTCGGGAGGACGTGGTTCGGCCCGGCGAAGTAGTCACCGACCGGCTCGGGCGTGTCGTGGCCGAGAAAGACCGCGCCGGCGTGGCGGATCCGGCCCCACAGCACGTCCGCGTCGTCGGACAGGATGACGAGGTGCTCTGGCGCGAGTTCGTCGACGCAGGCGATGGCATCGTCCAGCGTCTCGGTGACGATGGCCGCGCCGTAGGCCGGGAGCGACTGCCGGAGGACGTCGGCGCGGGGGAGCGTGGCGACGAGCCGGTCGACCTCGGCGGCGACGGCCTCGGCGAGGGAGGCGCTCGGCGTCACGAGGACGGCGCTCGCGCGCGCGTCGTGCTCGGCCTGCGCGAGCAGGTCGGCCGCGGCGTACGTCGGGTCCGCGTCGGCGTCGGCGAGGACGACGACCTCGCTCGGCCCGGCGACCGAGTCGATCCCGACCTGCCCGACCACGAGCTTCTTGGCCGTCGCCACGTAGGCGTTGCCCGGGCCCACCACGACGTCGACGCGGGGGACCGTCTCGGTCCCGAACGCGAGCGCCCCGACGGCCTGCGCGCCGCCGACGGCGTAGACGTGTTCGACCCCGAGGAGCCGGCACGTCGCCAGGACGAGCGGGTGCGGGAGGCCGTCCGGACCGGGCGGGCTGCACACGTGGAGCTCGTCCACGCCGGCTACGAGCGCCGGGACGGCGTTCATGATCACGCTCGACGGGAGCGGCGCGGTGCCGGCCGGGACGTAGAGCCCGGCCCGTTCGACGGGCGAGATCCGCTGTCCCAGCGCCACGCCGTCGCCGTCGTCGCGCGTCCACGACGCGGGCATCTCGGCCTCGTGGAACCGCCGGACGTTGGCGGCGGCCCGCTCGAACGTCTCCCGCAGCGCGGGGTCGAGCGCGTCCAGCGCTACGTCGAGGCGGGCGGGGGCGACCCGGAGTGCCTCGGGACGGACGCCGTCGAACCGCTCCGTGAAGTCCAGGAGCGCCGCGTCGCCCCGCCGACGGACATCGTCGAGGATCGCCCGGACGCTCCGCTCCACGGCGTCGTCGAAGACGGCGCGCCGGTCGAGCACGGCGGAGAGCCGGTCGTGACGCTCGGCGTACGGGACGATCGGGAGGAGGGACATGGGGGCAACCTACCCCGCCCTCTGGGCCACGATCCGCCGTTCACTCCGCATTCACCACGGGCGGCGGCGTGCCTCCTCAGCGGAGCGCGACCCGAGGAAGCGCCTCCAAGTTGGGCGGGCGGAGCGCCTCCGCCTCGATCGGGAGCCGGAGCGCGCTGGCCCACCCGGGCCGCGCCCCGAGGCGGACGGTCAGGGCCTGGGCCTCATCGACCCGCCCCTGCGCGAGACGGACGATCCCGAGCAGGTAGAGCGCCGGGGCGAACCGGGCGTCGTGGTCCAGCACGGCCTCGAGGGCGGCCTCGGCCTCCTCATACCGCCCAGCCCCGATAAGCGCCTGCGCCTGCCCGAACGCCCCGAGCCGCCGGTACGGACCAGCGGCGGCCGTCTCGGCGAACAGCGCAGCGGCCTCGCCCAGCGCGCCCCGCCCCATGAGGTGGTGAGCGAGCGAGTAGCCCGCCGGCACGTACCCGGCTCTCCGAGACGCGTCGAGAGCGCCGGCCGCGAGCCGCGCTTCGCCGACCTCCTCGAGCATCATGCCCGCCGTGTACTGAAGGACGGCGTCGTCGGGGGCCTGCCGGAGCGCCTCGCGGAGCAACGCCACATGGGGGCGGTCGTCCCAATCGGCGCGCCGGGCCGGGACCTGGATGGCGCCGACGGCGGCGTGGGCGCGGGCGGCGGGCAG
The DNA here is from genome assembly GCA_012269805.1 of Rubrivirga sp. Taxonomy (GTDB): domain Bacteria; phylum Bacteroidota; class Rhodothermia; order Rhodothermales; family Rubricoccaceae; genus Rubrivirga. Next base: position 3,323 of record JAAXJP010000340.1, on the reverse strand, counting down.
TGCCCGCGTGGCCTCGGCAAGCGCGCGCCCGAGGCGGACCGACTCCGTCGCCTCCTGGTAGTCTGCGAGGGCCGCCGTGGGGTCGGAGGCGAGCGCGATCCCCTCTTCGAGGAGGTCGGCGGCCCCGCCCGTCTGCCGGCCGGACACGACCACGCCGAGGACGCGGCCGCGCCCGTCGAGGAGCGGCCCGCCGCTGTCGCCGGGCTGGACAGCGTTGGCCGCCATCCGCACCCGCTGGTCGTCTAGGACCAGGTCGTCAAAGCGCGGGGCGACGGTCCGCCGCTGCGTCCCGCCGGGCCAGCCGGCCGTGAAAGCGACCTCGCCGGGCGAGAACGCCGGGGCGAGGACGAGCGGCCGCAGGTTCGCCACCCGGGCCACCTCGGGCGGGAGATGGAGCACGGCCACGTCCCGGACGGGGTCGAGCGCCCACGCCCGCCCCACCGTAAAGCGGCGCCCGTCCGGCAGCGCCACCTGCACCCGCTTCGCCCCGACCACCACGTGGTAGGCCGTCACGAGCGCGTCGTCACCGACGGCGAATGCCGACCCGATCCGCTCAAAATCGACGCCGTCGAGCTCCCCCTCGGCGGTGATCCCCACGACAGACCGGCCCGCCGCCCGCACGGCCCCGCCATCGGCGTACGTCCGGAGCGCATGCGGCCTGGTCCGGTAGACCCGGTCCCGGCCGCGAATCGAAACCCGGAGCGTCAGGCTCGGGACGGCGTCCACCGACGCGTCGCGTACGCGGACGATGACGCGCCGCTGGAGCTCGACGACGCTCCCCACTGCCCTCCCCATCGGGGCCGTCTCGCGGATCACGTCGAAGCCGCTGCCCAACTGCTGGCCGAGGTCCCACGCGCGGAAGGCCGCGTCGAGCGCCTCGCGGTCCGCCCCGGACTCCGGGACGGCGAGCACCTCGACTTCGACCTCCAGCAAGCCACCTACCTCGACGGCCTCCCGGTCGATCCCGCTGAACAGCTGGAGATGGAGCGGGTCCGCCGTCGCGCCCGCGAGAGGCGCGAGGATGAGCGCGGCGAGGGGGAGGAGCGGGAGGCGCGTGGTCATGGGCCCGGGGCGTGGCTCCCGAAGGAGACCCGGGCCCTCCCGCTAGAGGCGGGACTCGGCGACGATGCCGCGGACCCAGGCTGCGAGTCGGTCTCGGACCTGCCGCCCGACCTCGAGGACCTCGGTGTGGTCGAGCGGCGCGTCCTGGAGGCCGGCCGCGGGGTTGGTGATGGTAGAAATCCCCAGGACCGGCAGGCCGAGGGCGGCGGCCTGAAGGGCCTCGGGCACAGTACTCATGCCGACGGCGTCGGCCCCGGCACGGGCGAAAAAGCGGATTTCGGCGGGGGTTTCGTAGGAGGGACCCGAGGTCCACACATACACACCCTCACGGTACGGAATTTTCTTTGTTATCGCAATGTTACGCGCCTGCTCCCGCCACGGTTCGTCATAGGGATTCGACAGGTCGGGGAACCGGACCTCCCCCTCACCGACCGGACCGGCGAGGGGGCTCAGCGAGGTGAGGTTGATGTGGTCGCTGATGAGCATGAGCGTCCCCGGCCCGAACGCCGGGTTGATTCCGCCCGCCGCGTTCGTCAGCACGAGGCCCTTCGCGCCGAGTGCGTGAGCGAGCCGGACCGGGAAGCCCAGGGCCCGAGGCGGGTGCCCCTCGTACCCATGAATCCGGCCTTGGACGACGAGGACCGGCCGGCCCGCCAGCCGCCCGAGCACGAGCCGTCCCGCGTGCCCCTCCACCGTCGATCGCGGGTAGTGGGGGACTTCAGCCGTCGTGAGGACCACCGCGTCCTCGACCTCGTCGGCCAGGGCGCCGAGGCCGGACCCGAGGACGAGGGCCAGCTCCGGCTGGACGTCGGTGTGCTGGCGGATGGCGTCGACGGCCTCGGTCAGATGGCGGGCGTCGAGTTCGGGATCGAAGGGCATCGGCGGGGGTCAGGAGATAGGAGGCAAGGTGCATCGGGACGGCAGCCGCCGCCAGTCGAGCGGGAGGAAGCGACCTGGAACTTTGCGCCCCCGTTCATCCACCATCCCTCGTCTTCCGTGCCGTCCACACCACCCAAGCGGTGACGGCGACGGCGGCGAGCTGTCGGAACGGGACGAACGCGAGGGCGAGGACGGGCGCGCTGGGCCGAGCGTCGGGACGGAGCGCTGCCGCGTAGAGGGCGACGCCGAGGCCAAGCGTAAGGAGGGCGCCCAGCAGCGCGGCCCACGACGCGAGCCGGTGGTCCCGCGCGAGGCGCAGCGTCACCCAGGCCAACCCGAGCGCCGGCATCGCGGCGTACGTCGCGCCGTCGAGAATACCCGTCAGCGTCGGACTGGCACCGGCGCGCGAGGCCGCCACGGCCGGGAACGCCGCGCCAACGGCCAGCACGAGGGCCGCGGTCGCGAGCGCCCCGACGCGAAGTCCCGCCGCGCTCACCCCGCGTCCCAGAACGCGTCGTCCTCGCCCTCGGCAGCCGCGTCGACCGCGTCGCGCGCGGTGTCGAACCCGAAGCCCCGGCGCACGAGGTAGTCCATCGCCTTCTTTTTCCGCTTCCGGAGGTCCTCCTCCGACGCTAGCGACCGCCATTTTTTCTCTGCCTGCTCCCGCGCCTCGGCCCCGAGGTCCTCCGCCTCGGCGAGCTCGGCGAGGGCCTCGTCGATGGTCCGGCGGGCGACGCCCTTCTTGATCAGGTCCTGGCGGAGCCGCGCCGGCCCGTAGCCGCGACCGTTGAACCGGTCGCGGACAAACGCCCGTGCAAAGGCGGCGTCGTCGACCAGCCCGAGACCTTCGACGTGGGCGACCGTGTCCTCGACGATGGCCTCGGCAAACCCCTTGCGCGACAGCGACTGGCGGAGCTCGTCGGCGGTCCGCGCGCGGTGGTTGAGGCTGGCGAGCGCCGACGCCTTCGCGGCGTACGTCTCCTGCTGCGTCAGGAGCTCGCGCTGCTGCTCCGCGGTCAGCGTCACGCCTTTTCGCAGGCCCGACTGGATGACGAGGTCGATGGCGAGGCCGAACGCGAACTCTTCGTCGATGAACACGCTCGCCCGCTCGGGGTCCTTCTTCTGCTGCGCGACGCGCGTGACGGTGCCGTCGCGGAGGTCGAGGTCGGCGGGGTCGGGGCGCTCGCGGCGTTGGGTGAGAAAGGCCATGCCGCACGATACCCACGAGGGGTGACGCCAGGTCCGTCGCTACCAGCGCGCCGAGACGCTGACGACGGGCCACCCGGGGAGCCCGCGGGCGTCCGTCGCGAGGGGCAGCCCGACCTCCCCGATGCCGCTCCCGATGGCGGGCCCGATTGGCCGGGCCGTCGCCTGCGCCAGCG
>JAAXJP010000106.1 GCA_012269805.1 Rubrivirga sp. | reverse complement strand
ATCGTCCCGACGTTCACGTGCGGCTTGTTACGCTGGAATTGCTCCTTCGCCATGGTTCCTGTGGTCTGGGTTGGGTCTTGTCTAGAGGTGGGCCCGCCTCGGCCGGCCCGTCGGGGCGCCGAGGCGGGCGAAGTGTGGGTTACGCGGCGGCCTTGCTGCCCGACGAGATCTCCTCGGCGATGCTCTTCGGCACCTCCTCGTAGTGGTCGAACTGCATCGAGTAGATGGCCCGGCCCTGTGTGTTCGAGCGGAGGTCGGTCGAGTAGCCGAACATCTCGCTCAGCGGGACGAACGAGGTCACGACCTGCGCGTCGTTGCGCTGGCCCATCCCCTCGATCCGGCCGCGGCGGGAGTTGAGGTCGCCGATCACGTCGCCCATGTACTCCTCGGGCGTGATGACCTCGACCTTCATGATCGGCTCCATGATGACGGGGTTCGCGCGGCGCGCGGCCTCGCGGAGCGCCATCCGGCCGGCGATCTCGAACGAGAGCTGGTCGGAGTCGACGTTGTGGAACTTGCCGTCGTAGAGGCGGGCCGTGATGCCCTCCATCGGGAAGCCGGCGAGCGGGCCCTGGTCGAGCGCGCTCTCGATCCCCTTCTGGACGGAGCCGATAAACTCGCGCGGGATCGAGCCGCCCTTGATCTCGTCGATGAACTCGAGGCCCTCGGTGCCCGGCTCCGCCGGCGAGAACTCGATCTCGACGTGGGCGAACTGGCCGCGGCCACCCGACTGCTTCTTGTGCGTGTACTTGTGGTCGATGCTCGACCGGATGGCCTCGCGGTACGACACCTGCGGCTCGCCGACGTTGGCCTCGACCTTGAACTCGCGCTTGAGGCGGTCCACGATGATCTCGAGGTGGAGCTCGCCCATCCCGGCGATCAGGGTCTGGCCCGTCTCGTCGTCGGTGGACACCTTGAAGGTCGGGTCCTCCTCAGCCAGCTTCTGGAGCCCGGTCCCGAGCTTGTCGATGTCGGCCTTGGTCTTGGGCTCGATGGCGATCTTGATGACCGGCTCCGGGAAGTCCATCGACTCGAGGACGACAGGGTGGTCGGAGTCGCAGAGCGTGTCGCCGGTCTTGGTGTCCTTCAGGCCCACGATGGCGCAGATGTCGCCGGCCTTCACCGTGTCGATGTCCTCGCGCGTGTTCGCGTGCATGAACAGGAGGCGGCCGGCCCGCTCCTTCTTCTCGGTGTTCGCGTTGATGATCGAGTCGCCCTTGTTGAGCGTGCCCGAGTAGACGCGCGCGAAGGTCAGACGGCCGACGTACGGGTCGGTCGCGATCTTGAACGCGATGGCCGCGAACGGGCCGTCCGGGTCCGGCGTCCGCGTGACCGTCTCTTCGGTCTGGCGGGGCTTGTGGCCCTCGATGGCCGGCACGTCGAGCGGGCTCGGGAGGTAGTCGAGGACGCCGTCGAGCAGGCGCTGGACGCCCTTGTTCTTGAACGCCGAGCCGCAGAAGACCGGCGTGATGTGCATGGCGATGGTCGCCTCGCGGACGGTCGCCTTGACGTCCTCGACAGGGAGCGTCTCGCCCTCGAGGTACATCATGAGGAGGTCGTCGTTGTGCTCCGCGACGGCCTCGAGGAGGTTGATCCGGGCCTTCTTGGCCTGCGGCTTGAGGTCCTCCGGAATGTCGACCTCGTCCCACGTCGCGCCCTGCGTCGTGTCGTCCCAGACGATGGCCTTGTTCTCGATCAGGTCGATGACGCCGCGGAACATCTCGCCGTCGCCGATCGGGATCTGGACGGGCACGGCGTTGGCGCCGAGCCGGTCCTTCATCATCTGGACGGCGTTCTGGAAGTCGGCGCCCGTCCGGTCCATCTTGTTGACGAACGCGATGCGGGGGACGTTGTACTTGTCCATCTGCCGCCAGACCGTCTCGGACTGGGGCTCGACGCCGCCGACGGCGCAGAACAGCGCGACCGCGCCGTCGAGGACGCGGAGCGCGCGCTCGACCTCGACCGTGAAGTCGACGTGGCCGGGCGTGTCGATGATGTTGATGCGGTGGTCCTTCCACTCGGCCGTGGTCGCGGCCGAGGTGATGGTAATGCCACGCTCCTTCTCCTGCTCCATCCAGTCCATCGTGGCGCCGCCCTCGTGGACCTCGCCGATCCGGTGCGTCCGGCCGGTGTAGTACAGGATGCGCTCGGTGGTCGTGGTCTTGCCCGCGTCGATGTGGGCGGAGATCCCGATGTTCCGGGTGTTCTCGAGCGAGAAGGTCTTGCCGGTGAGGTCGGCCATGGTGGGGGTCTCGGTAGAGGGTTAGAGGACCGAGGAGAAACGGGCGAGGGCCGTCAGTCGGCGGCCCTGCGCGTGACGATGCGGTTTAGAAGCGGGCGAAGTGGGCGAACGCCTTGTTGGCCTCGGCCATCCGGTGCGTGTCGTCCTTCTTCTTGACGGCGCCGCCCTCTCCGCGGGAGGCGGCGATGAGCTCGGCCGCGAGCCGGTTGGCCATCGACTTGTCGCCGCGGGCCTTGGCGTACTGGAGGAGCCAGCGGAAGGCGAGCGACGTCCGCCGCTCGGGGCGGACCTCGATCGGCACCTGGTAGGTCGCGCCGCCCACGCGGCGGCTGCGGACCTCGACGAGCGGGGCCGCGTTCGTGAGCGCCTCGCGGAACACCTCGACGCCGGGCTCGCCGGTCCGGTCCTCAATCAGGTCGAAGGCGCCGTAGACGAGGCCCTGGGCCACGGACTTCTTGCCGTCGCGCATGACCGCGGCGATGAACTTGGCGACGGTGACGTCGCCGTAGATCGGGTCCGGAGTGGGGATCCGCTTGTCTGCTTGCTTCCTACGCATGGGGGTTTTCAGTCAGCGATCGGCGCGGGCGCGAGGGCGCCGGCGATCAGCGTGGACAGGGGTCGGGGCGGGGCGCCTCGGCGTGGTGGCCGAGGCGGCGGGGCTCAGCGGCCCGCGGCTCAGCCCTTCGGCTTCTTGGCGCCGTACTTCGAACGGCTCTGGCGACGGTCGGCGACGCCGGCCGTGTCGAGCGCGCCACGGACGATGTGGTACTTCACGCCCGGGAGGTCCTTCACGCGGCCCCCGCGGACGAGCACGATCGAGTGCTCCTGGAGGTTGTGGCCCTCGCCCGGGATGTAGGCGATGACCTCGTAGCCGTTCGTCAGGCGGACCTTGGCCACCTTCCGGAGGGCCGAGTTCGGCTTCTTCGGGGTCGTCGTGTAGACGCGGGTGCAGACGCCGCGGCGCTGCGGGTTGCCCTGGAGCGCGGCCGACTTCGACGTCTTGCGCTTCGGGTTGCGGCCCTTGCGGACGAGCTGGTTGATCGTAGGCACTGCGGTGCGGTCTCGAGTCTGAGGGGTGCGCGCACGGCGACCGGCCGGCACGCGCGATTCGGACCTCCAACATACCGGGCCGCCCGCCGAATCCCCATGTCCGGCCCTGCACATTCCCCGCCCAGACCGCCCATTCCAGCCCTCAGACCGCGAAGCTTG
>JAAXJP010000635.1 GCA_012269805.1 Rubrivirga sp. | reverse complement strand
CTGGAGCCTCCCCGCCTCGTCGTCGTCGACCCGGAGGAGCGCGGCCCCGACGCGCCCGCCGGCCCCGAGGCGAACCCGGCCGGCGTCGACGAAGGGCCCCCAGCCGAGCGTCGGGACGCCGAGGGCGAACCCGGGGACGGCGCCGCCGGGGTCCTCGTAGGCCGTCGCCCACAGGGTCGCGCGGACTCGGCCGCCATAGAGCGGAGCCTCGACGCGGGCGTGCGCGCCGAGGCCGGCCTCCCACGGCCCGTCGCCGAACCCGCCCGCGAGCGGGACGGCGGGGCCGAGGCCCGGCGTGAGCGTCGCCCAGTCGGTCGGCGGGGCCTGGGCGGGCGCGATCAGCAAGACGAGGAGGGCGAGGCGACGCATCCGGACGAAGCTAGAGCCGACCCCGGATGGGCGTCCCCGAGAACCCGGTGGAGCGCCGCGGTGGAGGCGTCGCAGCGATCCGGTCCCGCCTTCGCGCCGAGACGGGCGGGGCCTACTCGCGCTCGCCGCTCCGGGTGCGGTGGCCCGCCCGGCCCCCGGCCGCCCCGTCGGGCAGGACGCACCGAACGACGGTCCCCCCGTTCGCCTCGCGCCGGATCGTGAGCGAGGCGCCGATGAGGTCGGCGCGGTAGCGCATCCCGTAGAGGCCCATCCCCCGCCGCGCGAGCTCGGCGCGGTCCTGGACCGGCACCAGGTCGCCCTCCCCGGCCAGCTCCTCCGGCACGCCGACGCCGTCGTCGCGGACCTCTAGGTGGACCGACCCGCCCGTCCGATGGAGCGTGACGAGGACCCGGCTGGCGCCCGCGTGCTCGACGGCGTTGGAGATGGCCTCCTGGGCGATCCGGTAGAGGTGGCGCGCCTCGCGCCGGTCCTCGAAGGCCACCGCCTCGCCGCGGCCGCGCATCGCCCTGCCGCACGGCCCCGCGGCGCCCCGCTCGCCGCGCGGCCGACGCGCGGCGCCCCGCCCGTCCGGCGACGCGTCGACGGGGTTGAGGCCGCGGGCCATGTCGCGCGCCGAGCCGAGCGCGTCCTCCACCAGCTCGAGCACGCGCGCGGCCAACCCAGTCGAGCCCGAGGCCTCGTCCTCCAGATGGCCGATGAGCGACTGGAGCATGAGGCCGACCCCGGCCAGCTCTTGCCCGAGGCCGTCGTGGAGGTCCATCCCGAACCGCTCCCGCTCGTTCTCGGCCGTCTCGTGGACCTCCCGCGTCCGCTCGGCCACCTCCTCCTCGGCGCGGAGGCGGGCCGTCGAGTCGTTCTGGACGCCGATGAAGTAGCGGATGGGCCCGTCGAGGGCGCCCGGCTCCTCCCGGACCGGGCTCACGTAGAGGTCGTTGTCGAACGGCACCCCGTCCTTCCGGTAGTTCCGGAGCTGGACGTTCACGCTCTCCCCTGCCTCGATGGCGCGGCGGAGGCGCCGGAGGGCGGGCTGGTCCCGGTCGTCGCCCTGGAGGAACCGGCAGTTCCGGCCGAGCACCTCCTCGCGGGAGTACCCGGTAAACTGGCAGAAGTAGTCGTTGACCCAGATGATCGGGTTGTCCTCGAGGTGGGGGTCGGTGAGGACGACCATGATGTCGGTCGCGTGGAGGGCCCGTTCGAGGACCTCGGCCGACAGGCGCGGGTTGGTGTTTGAGTCGGAGAGACGGTCCATGCGGTGGCGACACGAGAGGACGCCTTCCCTACTTCCGCGCGAGAAGTGGGGTCCGGCGTCGGCGGGGGCAGGGCCGAAGTCAGGGAGATTCCCTGGCCCTGCCGGTCGGAACCCGCCTCAGCGCAGCCGTCTGGCCGCTCGGGAACCTGCCGGGGCGCCGCGCGCTAGGGGCGGGCGCCACTCTCCCCCTCCCGCATGATCCGCTGCCCCGCCCTCCGCCTCGTTGCGCTCGTCGCGTTCCTCCTGCCCGCCGCGGCGTCCGCCCAGGCCGGCCGAGAGGGCCTCTCGCTCTCGGCGCACGTCTACGCCGCCCAGCTGTCCGTCGAGGTCGGCGGCGACGAGTCGTCGGACAGCGGCGGGGGGCTCGGGGGGGAGGTCGCCTACGGGTTCACGCCGCGCCTCGCGGCCTTCCTCGCGCTCGGCGGCGCGTCGATGGAGCCGGAGGACGGCGGCGACGGCTACGGCCTCGGGACCGCCGACCTCGGGCTCCGGTTCAACCTCCGTCCGTCGTCGCGGCTCAACCCGTATCTCCAGGCGGCCGTGACTGGCCAGGTCGCGTCGTTCGACGTGCCCGGCACGAGCGCGGACCTCGAAGCACGAGGCGGCGGCCTCACGATCGGCGGCGGGCTCCTCTACGACCTCAGCCCGTCCGTGTCGTTCGACGTCGCGCTGGACCTGACGGGCGGCCGGTTCACCGAGCTGGCGTTCGACGGCGAGTCGACCGACAACTTCGACGAGATCGACAGCGGGATCGTCCGCCTCGGCGTCGGGGCCGTGTTTAAGCCCTAACGGATCACGATCGGCGACAGCCTCGTGCGGTTCGTCGCGCCCGGGGTGCGGTTCGTGCTCGGGGGCGGTTTTGAGAACGCCGCCCGCCGTTGGTTGCGGCCCGAGCGGATCCCCCCGGGCCGGGGCCATGACCAGGGGGCGCCGTAACGCCCGCCCCGGCAGCCACCGCGGCCGATGCCGACGAGAGAGACCGGGGGGCTCCGCTCCTCCGGGCGCCCGCCTCGACGGCGCCGCCGAGGCTGAGGGGGCGAAACGCGTGAGCCGGCCCCCCGCGTGGAGGGACCGGCTCACGTAGCGGAGAGAGAGGGATTCGAACCCTCGGTACGGTGAAACCGCACACGCGCTTTCCAGGCGCGCCCCTTCAGCCACTCGGGCACCTCTCCGGGACCGCCCAATCTAGGCGACGAGGCCGGCGTCGGCTTGGGAGGATCGCCGAAGAACGCCGGCCCCGGGCCGCCCACGGGCGGCGCTAGACCGTCATGATGTCCTTCTCCTTGGCGTCGAGCGTCTTGTCGACGCGGCCCACGAAGCGGTCGGTGAGCTCTTGGAGCGACTGCTCGGCCTCGTACTCCATGTCCTCCGAGAGCGACTCCGCGGTGGCCGTCTTCTTGATCGTGTCCTTGGCCGAACGGCGGGCGTTGCGGATCGAGATCTTGGCCTCCTCACCCTTGGCGCGCGCGGTCTTGGCCAGTTCGCGGCGGCGCTCCTCGGTCAACGGCGGGATCGAGAGGAGGATCTGGGACCCGTTGTTGGTCGGGTTCAGGCCGAGGTTGGCCTCCGTGATCCCGCGCTCGATGGCCCCGATCGTGTTCTTGTCATACGGGCTGACCGTGATAAGGTCGGCCTGGGGCGCGGCCGTGTTGGCGACCTGGTTGAGCGGGACCGTCGTGCCGTAGGCCTCGACGCGGACGCCGTCGAGCATCTGCGGGTTGGCGCGGCCGGCGCGGATCGTGTTGAGCTCGTGGACGAGGTGCTCGAGGGCGGCCTCCATGTCCATCTCAGCCTCGTCGAGGGCGTCTTGGAGCGTAGGGT
>JAAXJP010000637.1 GCA_012269805.1 Rubrivirga sp. | reverse complement strand
ACGGCGTGGACTACCAGGGTATCTAATCCTGTTCGCTCCCCACGCTTTCGTGCCTGAGCGTCAGTACCCGTCCAGCTATCTGCCTACGCATTAGGTGTTCCTCGTGATATTTACGCATTTCACCGCTACACCACGAATTCCGATAGCCTCTCCGGGACTCAAGACCTGCAGTATCAAGGGCAGTTCACCGGTTAGGCCGGTGGCTTTCACCCCTGACTTACAGGCCCGCCTGCGCACCCTTTACACCCAGTGATTCCGGACAACGCTTGGACCCTCCGTATTACCGCGGCTGCTGGCACGGAGTTAGCCGGTCCTTATTCGTACGGTACCGTCAGACCTCCCCGAGGGGAGGTGTTCTTCCCGTACAAAAGCAGTTTACGCCCCTGAGGGGTGTCTTCCTGCACGCGGCGTGGCTGCGTCAGAGTTTCCTCCATTGCGCAATATTCCTCACTGCTGCCTCCCGTAGGAGTCTGGCCCGTGTCTCAGTGCCAGTGTGGCGGATCATCCTCTCAGACCCGCTACGGATCGTTGCCTTGGTGGGCTGTTACCCCACCAACTAGCTAATCCGACGCAGGCTCATCCTCAGGTGGCCGAAGCCTTTGATCGGTGGTCCATGCGGACCTCCGACGTTATGTGGTATTAGCCACGGTTTCCCGTGGTTATTCCCCGCCTGAGGGCAGATTGCCTACGCGTTACTCACCCGTGCGCCACTTTACTCAGGGCCCGAAGGCCCCTTTCTCGTTCGACTTGCATGTGTTAAGCCCGCCGCCAGCGTTCGTCCTGAGCCAGGATCAAACTCTCCGTAGTAGAGAGGTTGACCTCCTGTTGGAGCCAGAGACTCCGAATCAGGGATCGAGTTTGCGATACCCTCTCGGGCATCGCCTGCTGTTGAGCTTGTTTGGTTGGACTGCGTGGAGCGAGAACGCTCCAGCAGTCCAGGTTTTGACTCTCGTCTGTCCGCCTCGACGGCGCCACCGAGGTGGGCGTCGGAGCGGCCGACGAGGGCTCGCTATGCTTCCAGTCTCTCAATGAACGGTGCCCGGTGTAGAGGGGCTGGCGGACCAGCCTTGCCTCCGGGGCGTCCTGCTAAACTACGGAATCCGTAGCCAGGCGTCAAGTGCTTCATCGTCTCTTGTCTTGCGATCTCGAGACCCGGCGCGAGCCGGTCTGAAGCCCTGCCCCTCGCGAGAGGGGAACCCATGGTACGGGTCGGATGCTGCCGTCCGCAAGGGCCGGAGCCGGGTTCACGAACCCTTTGCCGGGCCGCCTTGCGGGGCGGTCTGATCCGTCATCCGATAGAGAACAGGGCGGCTTGGCGTCGGTCGCGGACGACCATTCCCTTGCCGCGGAGAACCATAGTACCCACCCTTTCCGGGGGTGTCCATGGACAGGCGATGGAGAGGAGGTGAGGCGATCGTGAGGGCGGAGCCGGGCGGTGGAGCGGGTATCTTTAAGGACGCGCCGCGACGTCCGGGGCGCCTCTCCGATCCAACCGCCATGGCACGCTCCGACCGCGGAGGCTTCCTGTCCGCCCTTACCGATCGGGCCTTCTGGCTCGGCCTCATCGCGATCGGTCTGGGGTTGGTCCTGTTCGCCCTCTTGTTCAACTTTGCCGTGATGCCGATCTGGACGCGGCACGATGCGGCGGTGACGGTCCCTGACGTCAAGGAGATGACGCCGGACGAGGCCCATAGCGAGTTGCTCCTGGCCGGCCTGGAGTGGGAAGCGCGCGAGCAGCCGTACAACCCGAACGTCGCGGCCGACGTGATCGTGGACCAGAGCCCAGCTGCGGGGACCACGGTCAAGCCCGGCCGGCGCATCTACTACTACGTCAACGTCAGCCCGAAGCAGTTGGTCGTGGTGCCGCGCGTGGTCTCGCTGTCGGAGGGGAAGGCGCGGGAGGACATTGGCGACAGGGGGCTGGTGGTGGACCGCGTCGAGCTCGACTCCGTCCGGACCCCGTACGAAAACACGATCACGCGGCAGGAGCCGGCGGCCGAGAGTCGCGTGCCTGTCGGGACACGCGTGACACTTTGGATCAGCCCGGGTATCGAGAATGGGCGTGAGGTGACGGTACCCGACGTCGTGGGAATGACGGTGAGCGAGGCCCGCACGGCGATCCGCGGGGCCGAGCTCTGGGTGGACTCTCCTCGAGCCGTCGAGGGCGAGGTCGTCCGACAGGAGCCGAGCCGGGGCGAGCGCCTCAACCCGGGCCAGGAGGTCCGCATCTACACGGAGGGTCAGTAGCGGCTCCGTCCGCCTCGGCGTCGAGGCCGGCGAGGTCAGTCCTCTAGATAGACGGCGGGCTCGCTCGGATCGACGACGACCCGTTCGTCCTGCTTCGTCGGGATGACCTTCCCCACGAAGTCGGGGTGGACGGGGACCTCGCGGTGGCCACGGTCGACGAGAACCGCGAGGCGGATCGTCTTCGGGCGTCCGTACTGGAGGACGGCGTCGAGCGCGGCGCGGACCGTACGGCCGGTAAACAGAACGTCGTCGACGAGCAGGACGTCGCGGTCGGTCGCGTCGGGTGCCGAGTCCGAAAGCGGGACACGGTCGCGGTCGCGGTCGTCGCGGAAGCCGGCGATGCTCAGGGCGTGGCGCTCGATCGGCTGGCCCGCGGCCTCCTCGAGCGCGTCCGCCAGCCGGTCGGCGAGCGCGGCGCCTCGGCTTTTGAGGCCGAACACGAGAAGCCCGTCCGTGCCGCGGTTCCGCTCGATGACCTCGTACGCGAGGCGCGTGACGGTGCGGCGGACGCGCTCGGGCGTCATCAGCGTGCTCCGGCTCATGGGCGTGCGGCGGGCGCCAGTTCGGCGCGATGGACAGTGACGGCGCGGCCCTCGAGTTCGACCCGGTCGCCGACGACGCGAACGCGGACGTGGCCCCCACGGCGCGACGCCTGGAAGCAGGAGACCTCGTCCCGCCCGAACTCTGTTGCCCAGTATGGGCCGATGGCGCAGTGCGCGGAGCCGGTCACCGGGTCCTCCGGCACGCCGGCACCCGGCGCGAAGAACCGCGAGACGACGTCGTAGGGCGACGGCGCATCCGCCCGCGCCGTCAGGATCACACCGCGCGCGTCGAGCGTCGCGAGGGCGCCGAGGTCGGGCGCGAGACTGCGGACCATTGCCTCGCCCTCCACCACCACGAACGCGTCGAACCGGCTGCGGCCCGTCCACACTGGGGTGACGCCGAAGGCCTCGGCGACGCCGTCGAGGTCGGCCGCCTCGGGCGGCGTCGCGGGAAAGTCCATGACGTACGTCCGCTCACCCGACCGGCGGACGGTGAGCCGACCGCTCTGCGTGTCGAACCGGGCCGGTGCGTCGCCGAGGCGGCCCGACTCGAACAGGACGTGGGCACTTGCGAGCGTGGCGTGGCCACAGAGCTCCACTTCCACCTCGGGCGTCAGCCAGCGGAGGTTGTACACGTCGTCATCGCCGGGGGTGAGGAAGGCCGTCTCCGAGAGGTTCATCTCGGCCGCGAGGCCACGCATCCAGTCCTCGGGCGCGGGCGCGTCGAGGAGGCACACGGCCGCCGGGTTGCCCTCGAACGGGCGCTCGGCGAAGGCGTCGACGACGGTGACGGTCATGCCTCGGCGACCTCCTCGGTCTTGTTGGGGCACGCCTCGCGACGGCAACTGCCATACACGGTCAGGGCATGGCGGGCCACGTCGAAGCCGTAGATGTCGGCCACGGTCTCTTGGATCTCCTGGAGTCGCGGGTCGCAGAACTCGAGGATCTCGCCGCAGTCGACGCAGATCAGGTGGTCGTGCTGCCAGTAGGCGTAGGCCCGCTCGAACTTGGCCTGCTGCTGCCCGAACTGGTGACGGACGGCGAGGTCGCACTCGATGAGCAGGTCGAGCGTGTTGTAGACCGTCGCGCGGGAGACGCTCACGCCCTCGGTTCGGAGCCGCGTATATAAGGTGTCGGCGTCGATGTGGTCGGCCGTCGCGTAGAGCGCGTCGAGGACCGCCAGTCGCTCGGGGGTGCGGCGCTGGCCCCGCTCCTTGAGGAAGGAGAGGAACCGTTCGCGGACCTCTGCGAGCTGGGACGTGGTGAGCGACATCGTTGGGTAGGGATGGGGGACCGCCTAGACGGCGCGGCGGCGGACCCAGCGGCTGCTCTCTGGCACCGGCGCGGACGCCGATCCGTTCCCAGCTTGGCTCGGCGCCGCATCGAGGCCGACGAGGCCAGCGGCGAGGCGCGCGGTCTCGAGCGTGTCCTCGGACGGGGCGAGACTATCCGGGTCGAAGTGGTCTCTGACGTAGCCCGTGTCGAAGTCGCCCGACACGAAGGCGGGGTTCCGCATGACGGTCCGGCAGAAGGGGATCGTCGTCCGGACGCCAGCCACGTCGTACTCGGCGAGCGCGCGGTCCATCCGGTGGATGGCCTCCTCACGGGTGCGGGCCCAGGTGCAGAGTTTGGAGACCATCGGGTCGTAGTAGACCGGGACCTCGTCGCCCTCTTCCACTCCTGAGTCCACGCGGACGCCCGGGCCGAGCGGTGGCCGGTGGCGGAGCAGGGGACCAGGCGCGGGGAGGAAGCCGGCCGGGACGTCCTCGGCGTAGACTCGGCACTCGACGGCGTGGCCCCAGATCGCGAGGTCGTCCTGCCCGTAGCCCAGGCGCTCGCCCTCGGCGATGCGGATCTGCTCGGCGACGAGGTCGAGGCCGGTGATGAGCTCCGTGACCGGATGCTCGACCTGGAGCCGCGTGTTCATCTCGAGGAAGTAGAAGTCGCGGTTCGCGTCGAGCAGGAACTCGACGGTTCCCGCGCCGACGTAGTCGCATGCCTGGGCCGCCTGGACCGCCGCCTCACCCATCGCTGCCCGGAGGTCCGGCGTGAGGACCGCCGACGGTGCCTCCTCGATCACCTTCTGATGCCGCCGCTGGATCGAGCACTCGCGCTCGAACAGGTGGACCACGTCGCCATGGCCGTCTGCCAGGACTTGGATTTCGATGTGCCGCGGCCCCACGAGGTACTTCTCGACGTAGACGCGGCCGTCGCCGAAGGCGTTCTGCGCCTCGCTCCGCGCCCGCTCGAACGACTGGGCGAAGTCCTCCGCCCGCTCGACGACGCGCATCCCCTTGCCGCCGCCGCCGGCCGCTGCCTTCACCAGCACCGGGTAGCCGATCTCGCCCGCGACCCGCTCCGCCTCGGCGGCATCGTCGATGGCGTCGGGCGTGCCGGGCGCCATGGGTACGCCGGCCGCGGCCATCAGCTTGCGGGCCTCCGTTTTGTCGCCCATCGCCGAGATCGCCGCCGGAGGCGGCCCGACCCACACGACCCCGGCGTCCTCGACCGCCCGCGCGAAACTGGCGTTTTCGGAGAGGAACCCGTAGCCCGGGTGGATCGCGTCGGCGCCCGTCTGGCGGGCCGCCTCGATCACCTTCTCCGCGACGAGGTACGACTCTGCCGAAGCGGCCGGACCGATGGCGACGGCCTCGTCTGCGAGACGGACGTGGAGTGCGTTCCGGTCGGCCTCGGAGTAGACGGCGACGGTGCGGATGCCTCGCTCCCGGCACGTCCGGAGGACGCGGACGGCGATCTCCCCACGGTTGGCGACGAGGAGGGAGCGGATCGGGCGGGGTGTCATGACGTCGCGGTCTGGGGCGTTGGCACGGTGTCTGTACCGGGGAATCCCCGACCGGGTGTCAGGCGTCCGCATGTGGACACGCACCCGAGCGGAGTCTGCCGCTGTGATCCCCCGATGGCCGAAGTTACCGACTACTACACGCTCCTTGGCGTCTCGGAGACCGCGTCTCCAGAGGTGATCAAGCGCGCGTACCGGTCGCTGGCGCGGGAGTCCCACCCCGACCGGAACCCCGGTGACCCGAACGCGGAGGAGCGGTTCAAGGCCGTCCAACGAGCGTACCACGTCTTGTCGGACCCGCGCCGACGGGAGGCCTACGACGCGGCCCGCCACTCGATGTTCGGCGGGCTCGGTGGCGGGCTCGACGGCCGGGCTCGGCCCCAGCCCACCCGGTCGTCGCAGTTCGGGCCCGATGGCTACGACCCGCTCATCTCGCTGTTCTTCGGCGATGAGCAGATGCCCGCCGGACGCGGCGCGGACGTCGAAGCGCAGGTCAAGTTGACGTTCGACCAGGCCCTCCGCGGCGGGCGCACCGAGGTCCGTCTGGTCGACGGCGAGACCGTTCGCCTGACCGTGCCGAAGGGCGTCCGCTCCGGCCTGAAGGTTCGCGTCCGTGGGCGCGGCCGCGCCGGCGGGAGCGGCGAGCGGGGCGACCTCTACGTCACGTTCCGCGTCGACCCCGTGGCCCGCTTCCGGCGCGAGGGCGACAACTTGCACGTCGTCGAGATCGTGTCGGCCGTCGAGGCCATGCTCGGCACGACGCGGTCGATCACGAACGCGTATGGGCAGACGGTCAAGGTCCACATCCCGCCAGGCACGCAGCCGGGCGAGCGGCTCCGGCTCCGCGGCCAAGGGGTCGAGACCGACTCGCGCCGCGGCGACCTGTTCGTGGAGGTCCAGGTGACCGTCCCGCGGTCGCTGACCGACGAGCAGCGCGAGGCGCTCGAAGAGGCCGCCCGCCGCGTCGGTCTGCTGTAGCAGACTCCGCCTCGGCACCGAGGCGGACCGGGCGGACGACTGGTTTGGCGGTAGTCTGTGACGGACCCGCCCGCCGTCATGCCGCCGCTCCCGTTCCGGTATCGCTTTCTCCGCGGCGTCGTCCGCGGCGTCGTCCGGCTGTTTTTCCGCGAGGTCGCCGTCGCCGGGACCTGGAACGTGCCGAAGGACCGCGGTGGGCTCCTGGTGGCGTGGCACCCGAACGGCCTCATCGACCCGGCGCTGATCCTCGCGACGGTCCCGGGGCGGATCGTGTTCGGCGCGCGCGACGGCCTCCTCCGCTGGCCTGTTGTCGGCCCGGTGATGCGAGCGCTCGGGACGGTCCCGATCTACCGTGCCGTCGACCAGGAGGCGATGAGCCCTGACGAGCGGCGCGCGGCGAACGAAACGAGTCTCGGCGCGCTGGCGGACGAGATCGCTGAGGGCTCGTTCTCCGCCCTCTTTCCGGAGGGCGTCAGCCACGACCAGCCACACCTCGCCGAGATCCGGAGCGGCGCCGCGCGTCTCTATCTCCAGGCCCGCGCGCAGACGCCACCCGGCCGGCCCCCGCCCGTGATCCTTCCGGTCGGGCTCCACTACGAGGACAAGGACGTGTTCCGGACGGACGTCCTCGTGGCGTACCACCCGCCGCTCGACCTCGACGCGCTCGGGATCGACGAGGCCGCGGACCCGCGCGAGACGGCCGAGCAGCTCACCGAGGCGATCGAGGACGCGCTCGAGCGGGTCGTCCACCCCACGGCGTCGTGGGAGCTCCACGCGCTGATGCACCGGGCCCGGACGCTCATCGCGGCCGAGGCCGCCGCCCGGCGCGGCGAGCGTGCCGCCCCCGAGACCGTCCTCTCACGGACGACTGGATTCGCTCAGATCTGGGAAGGCTACCGCGTCCGCTCCGAGACCCACCCCCAAAAAATCGAGGCGCTCCGGGAGGCCACGACGGCGTACCACGCCTCGCTCCGTCAGCTTGGGCTGGACGACGAGGCTCTCGACCACCCGCCTCGCCTTGGGTCCGGCGTGCTCGTGGTCGGCGCGCTGCTCCAAGCCCTCGCGGTGTTGCTCTTCCTGCCGCCCCTCCTCGTCGTCGGGTTCGTGGTCAACGCGCCGCCGTACTGGCTGCTGAAGCCGCTGGCGGCGCTCGCGGCAAAGGCTGAGAAGGACGCGGCGACGGTCAAAATCTTCGGCGGGCTCGTCCTCTTCCCGCTGGCGTGGCTCACGGCCGGCGTGCTCGCAGCCCGCGGGGTCGTCCGCCTCGGCGACTCGCTGCCCGGACTGCCCGAGGTGCCCGGGGTCGTCGGGCTGGTGGCCTTCTTCTTGAGCGCGATCGGCGGCGTCGCGGCGCTCTTCTACTCCGAGATCGCCGTCGGCGCGTGGCGGGCGGTCAAGGTCCGCGTCGCCCGCTGGCGCTACGCCTACCAGCTCGACGGCCTCCGCCAGCGCCGCGCGGACCTCCACGACCGGTTCCTCGCGCTCGCCGAGGGCCTCGACCTCCCCCAAAGCGTGGTCCGCAGCCGGTAGTTCCACCCGCCTCGACGAGTCGCTCGGACGAGTTGTCGAGGCGGGCAGAACGCGATCGTCTCCGGCTCAGCAGCAGCTCGTCGACGCCGCGGCGTCGCCGTCACCGGCCGTCGGGGCGCAGTCGAACAGGCCGAAATGCGTCGACCGGTCGCCGAGGACGTCGAAGTAGCGGCCGTAGCGCGTGTCCTGAACCATCGCCGCCGAGTTGCCACACACGAGCATCGGACGGTCCTTTTCGAACAGGTGGTGGTCATCGAGGGGGAACGCGTGGCGCTGGCCCTCGACGCCGCCGCGGTAGATCGCGACCTGCCCATAGTCCTCGCAGCGGTCCTCGATGAGGTCGGGCAGCTTGAACGCGCGGACCGTGCGCGAGACGAACCGGGCAGCGCCCAGCTTGTCGGCCAGCGCCGGGTCGTCGACCGTGAGCGGCCGCTCGGTCACCGTTCGCACGTCCGCCCACCCGAGCCCGGCCATGAGGCGGCGGAAGTCCTCTGTGTAGAGCGCCCCGCCGAGGCACTCGCCCACGAGCACCGGGTCCTGGCGGACGGCCTCGGGCAGCCGCCGATCCACGAACACGTCGCTGACGTACAGCTCGCCGCCCGCCTTTAGCACGCGCGTGATCTCGCGGAACGCCGTCTCTTTGTCGGGCGCGAGGTTGAGGACGCAGTTCGAGATCACGACATCGACGCTCTCGTCCTCGATGCCGACGGCCTCCAGGTCTTCGATCACGCCGAGGCGGAAGTCGGTCGTCGGCGCGTCGTGGCCGAGCGACCGGGCAACGGCCTCGCGGTGTCGCTGCGCCACGTCGATCTGCTCCGGCGTCATGTCCACCCCGATCACGCGGCCGGTCGGCCCCGCGAGGGCGGCGGCAACGAACGCGTCGCGGCCCGTCCCGCAGCCGAGGTCGAGGACGGTGCAGCCGGCGAGCGCGGGCGGGATCGGCGAGCCGCAGCCGTAGAACTTGGTCAGCACCTCGTCGGGGAGGAGCGACAGGATCGGCCTGTGATGCTCGGGGCCGGCCTCGTCGGAGCAGCACGCGCTCGTCTTGAGGTCGTCGGAGGACTGGAGCGTCCGTCCGTAGTACGTGCGGACCTGGTCGTGTGTCAGCGTCGGCGGTTCCATGCGGTGGGGCGGGGACGAGGGACGAGGATAGTGCGTGGCACGGGCGGAGCCCTTACGGCTGGGCCCTATCGTCCCAGGTGCCGGCCTCCACCTACAGAGGGCCGCTCGGCGCGACCAAGCGGCTTAGGAATGGCTGAGGATTGACGACTTCCAGTCCGAGATCACCCGCCCAGATCGACCGCATTCCACGATTTCGCCTCGGTCGGCCGGCATCGGGGGGTGACAGAGCGCGGGGCTGTCTGAAGGCCGGCCGGGACCCGCCGATAGCTTTTCCCGGGGCGACCGCGCCCCGCTCGAGCCCTGGCCTCTCGACCCATGGACCGCCGCGCCTTCCTGTCGCGCCGCCGGCCTGCACCGGCGCCCCACCACACGCACGCCTCCGCCTCGGCGGACCTCTCGCCCGTCTCGGGTGAATGGACTGCCGCGCGCGCGGCCCACTTGGTCCGCCGGACCCACTTCGGCGCCTCCCGCGCCGACGTCGTCTCCGCCCTCGTCCGCGGCAGCGCCGAGGCGGCCGTCGCCGCCCTCATCGACGCCGCGCAGAGCCGCCCGCTCCCGGACGAGCCCGGCTGGGCAAGCCAGACGACGTCGAACGGCGGGACCAACATCCAGCGGCTCTACGAGTGGCAGCGGGGCTGGTACGCCGAGATGATGGAGGGCGGCCTCCGCGAGAAGCTGACGCTCTTCTGGCACGACCACTTCGCGACGGCGCAGGTCACGTACGAGCAGGCCTCGTTCGCCGTCGACTACCTCACGTTCCTGCGCGAGGAGGCCGTCGGGCCATTCCGGCCGCTCCTGGAGGGCATCGGGAAACGGCCGGCGATGCTCCGCTTTCTCGACAACGACGCGAACGAGGCGGGCAACCTCAACGAGAACTACGCCCGCGAGATCATGGAGCTGTTCTCCATGGGCATCACGGGGCCGGACGGGCAGCCCAACTACACGCAGGACGACGTGATCGAGGCAGCCCGCGCGCTCACCGGCTGGGTCGTGGATGAGAACAACATCCGCGGGCGCTTCCGGTCGGAGCGCCACGACGCGGGCCAGAAAACCATCCTGGGGCGGACCGGCGCGTGGGACCACGACGACCTCGTCCAGATCCTGTTCGACGAGCGGGCCGACGCCATCGCGCACTTTCTCGCGGGCAAGCTGTACGCCTGGTTCGTCCACCCCGTCCCGAACGCGGGCGTCGTGGCCGCGCTGGCGAGCGTCCTCCAACAGTCGGACTTCGACGTGCCGACGGCGCTCCGGGCGCTCCTCACGAGCGCACACTTTTACGACCCCGCCGTCGTCGGGGCGCGGCTGAAAAGCCCGATGGAGCTGGCCATCGGCGTCCTCCGTGAGCTGGGCGTGACGCCGAGCGCGGCGGCCCTCGAGACGATTCGGACGCGGACGCAGTCGATCGGGCAGGAGGTGCTGAACCCGCCGAGCGTCGAGGGCTGGCCAGGCTACGACGACCCGCTGGAGTACCGCGCCTGGGTCACGACCGGGACGATCCCCGAGCGTCGCGGCCTTGCCGAGTCGGTTATCTACGGCGAGAGCGGCTTCGCGGGCTACGACCCGCTCCCGCTCGTCGAGCAGGTCTCCGACCGGTTCGATCCGTACCGCCTCGTCCGCGACCTCGCCGACCACCTCCTGGCGATCCCGCTGACCGACGCCGCGGCCGACGAGCTCGCTGAGCAGACCGTCCTCGACGGCGTCCCGATGTCGTACAGCCGCGAGGAGCGGAATGGGTTCTGGGTCGAGATCGTCGTCTCGGCCGAGCCCGTGGCCCGCGAGCGGCTCCGCCACCTTTTGGCGGCCCTCGTCAATCTCCCCGAGTACCAGCTCGTCTAGGCCATGTGCGATCACGACCTTCACGCGCCGACGCGGCCGGAGACGAAGCGACGCGCCATCTCGCTCGACTTTGGCCGCGACCACGACCGCGACCACGCCACTTGGTCCCGCCGCGACTTCCTGACCGGCGCGACGGCGGCCGCGGCCGGTGCCTTCCTCCTCGGCAGCGGCGCCCACGCCCGGACGGTCCGCGCCTCGTCGCACACGCCGCTGCTGCGGTCGCTCGGGGGCGTCGAGACCGACCGCGTGCTCGTCATCATCCAGCTCGGCGGCGGGAATGACGGGCTCAACATGGTCGTCCCGTACACGAGCGACGCCTACTACCGCCGCCGTCCACAGATCGGGCTGGCGGAGTCGTCGCTGATGACGCTCGACGGCGACTACGGGCTGAACGGGGCGATGAGCTCGTTGGAGGGGATGTGGGGCGAGGGCGACCTCGCGATCGTCCACTCGGCGGGCTACCCGAACCACAGCCGCTCGCACTTCCGCTCGACCGATATCTGGGCCTCGGCATCGGACGCGAGCGAGACCCGGAGCGACGGCTGGACCGGCCGGAGCGTCGACCGGATGTTCCCCGGCCACGTCTCCGACCCGCTGCCGTACCCGGTCGCCGTGCGGATCGGCGGCGCGTCGTCGCTGCTCACGCGGGGGGCGGGCGGCGCGCTCGGGATGAGCTTTTCGAACCCCGGCCAGTTCGACCGGCTCGCGCAGACGGGCCAGTTCTACGACGAGGCCGACGTGCCGGCGACGCTGGCGGGCGAGGAGCTCCGGTTCGTCCGCGAGATCTACAACTCCGGGCTCCGCTACCGCGACGCCGTCTACAACGCCAGCCAGGCGGGCACGAACGACGCCGAGGCGGGCTACCCGGGCGGCGGGCTCGCCTCGTCGCTGGCGTCCGTCGCGCGGCTCATCAAGGGCGGGCTGGGCTCACGGATCTTCGCCGTCTCGATCGGCGGCTTCGACACGCACTCGAACCAGCTCGACCGGCAGACGGGCCTGCTCCGCCAGATCGCCGAGTCCGTCCGCGCCTTCTACGCCGACCTCGGCGCCGACGCGGACCGGGTCCTGACCATGACGTTCTCGGAGTTCGGCCGGACGATCAGCCAGAACGGCTCGGCCGGGACCGACCACGCCGAGGCCTCACCGCTCCTCGTCTTCGGCGGGGGCGTCGGGGGCGGGCTCTACGGCGACGGGCCCGGCCCCGTACTCGACGGCCTCCCGACCAACCAGAACGCCCTCCCGATGTCGGTCGATTTCCGGCGCGTCTACGCGAGCGTCCTTACCGACTGGTTCGGGATGCCGGACGCCGACACCTCGGCCGTGCTCGGTGGTGGGTTTTCGCCGCTCACCGGCCTCGTCGCGAGGCCGATTACCTCAGTCGACGACGCGCCCGAGGCCGACGGCCTCCGCCTCGGGGCCCCGACGCCCAACCCCGTCGTCGGCCGCGCCGCCGTCCCGTTCACGCTCGACGCCGCTGGCCCGGTCGTGGCCGAGTTGGTCGACCTCCAGGGCCGCACCGTCCGCGTCCTGCTCGACGCCGAGCGGCCCGCCGGCGACGGCACGCTCGCGCTCGACGCCCGCGGGCTCGCCGCCGGCCTCTACCTCGTCCGCCTCCGCACGCCGCGCGCGTCGCGGGCCGTCCCTCTCACCGTCGTCCGCTGAGTCATGCGCCGATTGCTTGTCCTCTCCCTTCTGCTCGCCGTCGCCGGCTGCGACGCCTTCGGCAGCGACGGCGTCGTCCGTCAGGACGCCGCCGCGTTCCCGGTCCTCGTGGACGGCCGCTGGGGCTTCATCGACGCCGAGGGCCGGCTCGTGGCGCCGCCGGCCTTCGACTTCGCCGACGAGGTGTTCAACGAGCGCGCGGCGGTCCGCCAGGGCGCCAACTGGGGCTACGCGCGGCCGGACGGCTCGATCGCCGTCGCGCCGGAGTACGTCGCGGCCGGTCGGTTCGAGGGCGACCTCGCACCCGTCCGCACGGCGACCGAGGGCTGGACCTACATCGACCGCGACGGCGCGCGCGTCGGGGCCGCGGGCTACGACAGCGCGGAGCCGTTCTCCGACGGCCGAGCCGCCGTCCGTCAGGGCTTCCTGTGGGGCTACGTTGACGAGTCGGGTAGCGTCGTGGTCGAGCCGCAGTTCGCCGCGGCCGGGCCGTTCGTCGAGGGCCTCGCGCCCGTCCAGACGGCCGACGGCTGGCAGTACGTCGACCGGTCCGGCAGCGTCGCGTTCGACGGGACGTTCGCCGAGGCCGGGCCGTTCTCGGCCGCCGGGCTCGCGCCGATCCGCGAGGCTGGCAGCGAGGTCTGGAAGTACGTCGACCGGTCAGGCCAGATCGCGCTCAACACGACGTTCGCGGCCGCCGGGCCGTTCTCGGAGGGCTACGCCGCCGTCCGCGTCGGCGGCCGGACGGGCTTTATCGGGACCGACGGCGCGTTCCTCGTCGGGCCGAAGCTGGCTGAGGCCGGCCGCTTTTCGGAGGGCCGCGCGGCCGTCCGCTTCAACAACCGGTGGACGTACGTCTCGCGCGACGACGGCCTCATCG
>JAAXJP010000384.1 GCA_012269805.1 Rubrivirga sp. | reverse complement strand
TCGCCCCGGCGTCCCGAGAGCCACTCCTCGGCCTCCGTGATCTGACGGCGGAGCTCGCTCTCCGACACCCGGCTCAGCACGGCCCGGCGGAGGTCGGCGTCGGCCACGTCGTCGTCGAGGACGATCCGGCCGATCTCGCGCAGCGTGCGGAGCCCGGTGAGCAGCGCGCGCCGGTGCCGTCGGGCCTCGTCGTCGGTGCGCTTCTCGGCCCGCCGGTAGGTCTGGGTGACAAGCTTGGCGTGGAGGTCGACGACGTGGTCGACGGTGTCGGCGTGAGCCTCGTGGAGGAAGCACACGAGGGCCGCGTAGCGGCGTGCGGCTTTGAGCTCGCGGAGCCGATAGGCCGTCGAGGCCCGAACGCGGTGAGCGAGCGCCTTGCGCCGACTCGGTCTGAGCCACCCCAGGTCAACGCCGAGCGCGCCCGTCTGGCGGATCACGTCGAGCTTGTCGGTCTCGGCGATGAGAGCGCGCGGCGAGGCCGAGCCGGGCGGGTCTTTGAGCGTCTGGAGCACCGAGCGCGCGGGCGTCCTGGTGTCGTCTGCTACGAGGAGCCCGTCGAGGGCCGACCGGACGTCGTCGGACACCGCCGCCTCGACGCGGCGATCGACCTCCACGGCGACCTCGGCCAGGACCTCCCCGGCCAAACGGCTCAGCGTCGACGCGGCTGGGAGAAGGACGCGCTCGTCGCGGAGGTACGACTCGGCGTGGGCGACGAGCCCAGCGGTCCGGTCGATGTGGGCTGCGACGGCGCGGAGGTGAGTCCTGAGCGCCCCGCGCTCGTCCGCCCCGAACGTCCGCACGCCGAGGTGGTCTCGGAGCTCGGTCTGGTGTTGGAAGACCGTGCGGTCGCCCGCCGCGTACCGCCTGACGAGACCGGCCGCCTGCTCCTCGTCGGTGCGAAGCCGGCTCGCTACGTAGCCGACGACCTCGGAGGCGATCTCGAACGGGCGCTGCTGCGGGAGGCGCCCGGTGAGCCGGTAGCACCCGAGCGGGCAGGCCAGCCCGAGCCGGGGGGGCGCGCGGCGGCACCGGGCCAGCCGGTCGTAGTCCTCCTCCGTCAGACGGCCACGCTGAACGGACGCGGGTGTCCCGTCCGCATCCGTCACGTCAGGCCCTGCCGAACGGTCCCGTCCGGGGCGACGTAGCGGTAGAGCGTGGCTGACGAGACGCCGACGGCTCGGCACACCTCGGCGACCGAGACTTCGGGGTCCTTCATCAGGCGAGAGGCGACGCGGACCTTCTCCTCGTCCATCGCGCGGGGTCGGCCGCCCTTGCGGCCCCGCGCCCTCGCCGACGCCAGCCCCGCCATCGTGCGCTCGCGGATGAGGTCGCGCTCGAACTCAGCGAGCGCCCCGAACACGTGGAACACGAGCTTGCCGGTCGGGCTCGTCGTGTCGACGCCCTCGGTGAGCGAGCGGAACCCGACGCCGGCCTCGCGGAGCTCGTCCACGCGGCCGACGAGGTCTTTCAGCGAGCGGCCGAACCGGTCGAGCCGCCAGACGACGAGGGCGTCGCCCGACCGGACGAACGCGAGCGCCTCGGCGAGCCCTGGTCGGTCGGCCTTCGCGCCGCTGGCCTCGTCAGTGAACACCCGCTCGCACCCGGCGTCCCGGAGCGCGTCGAGCTGGAGGTCGAGCTTCTGGTCGGGGGTCGAGACGCGGGCGTAGCCGACGCGCATTGGGGGGGCGGGGGTGTTAACGGAGGGGCCTCCTCAGAAGCTAGCGACGGCCGGGTTCCGAGGCCTAGATTGAGAGAAGGGTTCTGAAGTCGTGCTGCGTGCACTCACGAGCGCTTCCGCTCTCGCAGACCGGTCGCTTCAGAACCGCTCGTTTTTGAAGTCCCACCACGACGAACATGTCCGACCGTCCACCGACGCCCGTCGCCGTCCGCCGAGCGAGGGAGGTAATCGAGACCTCGTACGCCGCTCTCGGCGGCCCTGAGGACATCGCGGCGGCGGTTGGACTTCCGCTCGAGACGCTCCGGAAAGCGTTCCGACGCGAGACAGGCGTGGCCCCGTGGGAATACCTCGATCGGGTCCGGGTCGCTGAGGCGAAGCGGCTCTTGGCCGAGACCAACCTACGGGCCTACGAGGTCGGACTCGCTGTCGGGTGGGACCGAGAGGACTCGGCGTCGAGATCCTTCCGCCGGGTGGCGGGGACGACAATGAGGGAGTACCGGCAGAGGGTCCGGTCGGGTTAGAGAGGCCGCGTGCCTAGCCAATCTGACCGTAAGTGCCAACCGCCGCAGACAACCGAAATAGCCATGGTTTTCTCGTAGGAGGTACGGAGACGAAGGCTCTACAATTGCGCCCGTGCCGGCCCCTCAACACGGAGGAGCAGGGCAACTCCAACCCAACGGGCGTGTCGCCCAGTCGGACGCTTAGACGTCCGTCAGATGAAACACGACTACTCAACGAGGCCTGATTCTCAGACCCGGAACGCGTCGAGGCGTGCCCCCACCGCTGCCTTGCTCCTAGCGATTGGCGCACTGGGTTTGTGGTCCCCGTCGTCGCGGCCCAGACTACCTGGACGTCCGCAACGTTGAACGAAGTCATCCATGTCTACGGCGGGGCCGGGGCGTACTACCTCGACGACATCATCATCCGGTCCGGTCAGAACAAGGTCGGGTTCAACTACGGTCAGGAGTTCCACCGGACGAAGGTGTGTTACCGGTCCGGGACCACAGGCTGCACGCCAGGGAGCGGGACGTGGACGCAGCTCCCCACAAACGCCAACGGATTCCCCGATTACTGGACGCCCCCGTCGCTCTCGCCTGGCACCTATACAGTCACTGCGGAGTGGACGCGGAGCAACGGGGAGAGGCTCTACAGGAATTACCGAACGCTCGTCGTCCCCGCTGCTGCAGGGCGGTGGACGGACAACGTTGGGAATTCGATCGTACTCTGGCGGGGTGGGTCCGTCGACAACGACAGCCCGTTCCTTATCGTCGAGGGAATCGATGGGTCGAACAAGTCGTTCGAGAACCACTACTTCGCTCTGCTCGGCGAACTCGCAGGGCCGGGGCGCTCGGCCGGTCTCGACTTCTACATCCTCAACTTCAACGACGGCGGAGCGAGCCTGGTCGAGAACCAGCACACCCCGAACGGGAACTCGCGGTTCGTAAAGAGCGCGATCAACTTCATCAATGGCCGGCGGGCCGCAGGCAGCGTGTTTGACGCGGCCGGGGTGAGCATGGGCGGGGTGATCCTCCGGATCGCCCTGGCGCAAATGGAGCAGAGCGGCCAGAGCCACCAGGTGAGGAAGTTTTTCTCGATCGACGCGCCCCATACGGGGGCGGTCGTCGAGAACGGGCTCGCCGACTTTGTCTACGACGAGCAGCGCAGCAGCGCCCCGGACAACCTCACGTCGACCGCGGGCCGTCAACTCCTCCGCTACAACCCGTTCGCGTCGTTCAACCAGCACGCCAACTTTCTCACCGAGATCAACGGGATCAACGGGGACGGCTACCCGCACC
>JAAXJP010000068.1 GCA_012269805.1 Rubrivirga sp. | reverse complement strand
GCTCGCCACCTTCGCGACGGCCTTCGAGGTCCCCGGCCCGAAGAACCGGAGGAGCCCCGGCCCGAACGTGAACGCGACGAACACGAGGGCCATGTTGAGCACGATCGAGGCCAGCGTCACGACCCACCCGTAGGCCCCGTCCGTGATGAGAATCGTCGTGATGGCGCCCGGCCCGATGATGAGCGGGATGCCGAGCGGGACGACCGGGAGGTCGACCGGCTCGCCCTCCTCGTGCTCAGTCAGCTTCTCGCGGTCCTTTTTCTTCCCGCCGCGGCGGTCCTTCGTGTCGCCGAAGGCGAGGTCCGTCACCGCGATCACGAGCAGGATGATGCCGCCGCCGACGCGGAGGTCGTTGAGCGTGATGCCGAGCGTGTCGAAGATGACCTGCCCGGCGAACAGCATGAGCACGGCCAGGACGAGGGCCGCGAGCAGCGCGCGGATGAGGAGCTGGCGGCGGTCGTCGGCCGTGAACGTCTCCGTCATCCCGATGTAGAGCGGGAGGATACCGGGGATGTTGATGGCGACGAAGAGGGGGAGGAAGGCCGCGACGAGGGCGGCGGCGAAGTCGGGCACAAGCGGGCCCCGGTGGCGGGGCGGGTGGAACGGGCCGAAGGTCTGCCAACAACGGGCCAGACCCCGTGACGACTCCATGCGCCCCGACGAACTCACCGCCGGTTCACTGGCCCCCTACCCCACCGCCATGCCGGCCTCGGCGCCGAGGCGGTCCCACCCGGCCTTCCGGCGCGCGATGAGGCGCGAGCCGACGAGCGGCGGCAGCCCCCACACTGCGAACAGCGACGCCCCGAGCGCGAGGCCGGCGGGGACGCCCGCGTCGCGCATCCAGAGGAACACGGGCCGCATGACGTGCCCGCCCGTCGCCATCACGAGGCCGACGTACGACCACGCCATCCACATGTAGTGCCCCTCCAGCCACCCCGGCCGCCGCCGCCACGCCACGACGACGCCGGCCACGACCGTCACGAGGCTGACGACGGCCGCGATGTGGAACGGCCCGTAGCCGGCGAAGAGCGGCGTCGTGTCGCGGAGGCCGAACGACAGCACACACAGCCCGACCATCGCCGCCGCGTACACGCGCCCGACCACCCGGTGGAGCCCGTCGCCCTTCCGGCGGGCGAGGACGAACGCGCCCGTGGCGAGGGCGGCGACGCCGAGGGCGGTGTGGACCGAGAGGACGAAGGGCATGCCAACAGGAGGGGTGCCCCTCCCCTATCGCGCTCGCGCCCACCCGACGCTGGCCGGCGCCGCCGCGGCCCCCTCCCGCTCGGCCTCGTCGGCGCCGGCCCGGGGCGGGGGGGCGACGGCCGGGACCACGTCGACCGTCCCGTCGCGGAGGCGGACGACGCGGCGAGCGTGCGCGGCGATGTCGTCTTCGTGGGTCACCACGAGGAGCGTGTTGCCCTGCCGGTAGAGGAGCTCGAACAGGCGCATGATCTCCTCCGACGTCGTCGAGTCGAGGTTGCCCGTCGGCTCGTCGGCGAGGAGGATGGCCGGGCGGTTGACGAGGGCGCGGGCCACGGCCACGCGCTGGCGCTGGCCGCCGGAGAGCTCGTTCGGCTTGTGGTCGAGCCGGTCCCCCAGGCCGACGCGGCGGAGCGCCTCGGCCGCCCGCTCCTTCCGCTCGGCCCGGCCCACGCCGGCGTAGACGAGCGGGAGCTCGACGTTCTGCAGGCAGTCCTGCCGGGGGAGCAGGTTGAAGGTCTGGAAGACGAACCCGATCTCGCGGTTGCGGACCTCGGCGAGCTCGTCGTCGGTGAGCCGGCCGACGTCGCGACCGTCCAGCTTGTACGATCCCTCCGTCGGCACGTCGAGGCAGCCGATCACGTTCATCAGCGTGCTCTTGCCGGAGCCCGACGGGCCCATGATGGCGACGTACTCGCCGCGCTCGACCGCCAGGGAGCACCCCCGGAGCGCGTGGACCTCCTGGGTCCCCATCCGGTAGGTCTTCCAGACGTCGGCGATGTCGATGACCATGGGTCGGAGCGTGCGAGTGGTCGAGTGCGGAGGCAGGTGGGGAAGAGCGAGCGACGGGTCGGTCGCCTACTCGTTTACTCGTCCACTCTCACGGCGTCACCGTCGGCGATCTCGGTGCGGAGGAGGCGGAACGGGCCGGTGATGACGGTCTCGCCGCCGGTGAGCCCCTCGCGGATCTCGATGTGCGTGTCGTCGGCGATGCCGGTGCGGACCTCGCGCATGACGGCCTCGCCGTCCGCGACGACGAACACAACGCGGCGGAGGTCCTCCTCCTCGGGCACGGCGTCGGGGTCGGCGGCCTCGTCGCCGCGGGCGCGGGCCTGCCGGCGGCGCTCCCGCTCGACCTCGTTGACGTCGCGGACGGTGACGGCCTGGATGGGCACGACGACGGCCTCGGGGACCGACCGCGTGTAGATGTCGACGGTCCCGGACATGCCGGGCCGGAGGACCGGGCCGGGCGCGCTGGGGACGCCCTCCTCGGGCGCGCGCTCGGCGTCCTCGGGCGCGGCGCCGGCCGCCGCGAGGCGGACGACGACGGGGAAGTTGGTCACGGCCTGGGCCGTCCCCGCGTTCTGGATCCGCGCCGAGTTGGCGATCTGGGCCACGGCCCCGCCGAGCGCCTCGTCCGGGTACGCGTCGACCTCGACGCGGGCCGAGTCGCCGACCTCGACGTTGACCACGTCGTTCTCGTTCACGTCGATCTCCATGGTCATCGCGTCGAGCCGGGCGATCCGCATGAGCTCGGTCCCGCTCATGGTCGCCGTGCCGACGACGCGCTCGCCGAGCTCGACGTTGAGCTGGCTGACGGTCCCGGACATGGGCGCGTAGATGGCCGTCCGCGCGAGCTCCTGGTTGGCGCGGCGGGCCCCGGCGCGGGCGCCCTGGACCTGCGTCTGCGCGCTCCGGACGCGCTGCCGCGCGCTCCCGACCCGGGCCTCGGCGCCGGAGACGGCCTGGCGGGCCGCCTGCTCGGCGGCGGCGGCCACCTCGTAGGCGCCGCGCGCGGCCTCGAGGTCCATGGCCGGCGCCACGTCGCGGTCGAACAGGTCCTGCTGGCGCTCGAGCGCGCGCTCGGCCCGCTCCCGTTCGGCCGTCGCGCGGGCGAGGTCGGCGCGGGCCTGCTCGACGGAGCGCTGGGCCTCGGTCACCGCGCTCTGCGCCTCGCCGACGCCGCTCTGGGCCGTCGCGATCTGCGAGCGCGCCCGCTCGGCCTCGGTCACGTAAAAGTCGGGCTGGATCCGGACGAGGAGGTCGCCCTGCTCGACGCGGTCGCCCTCCTCGACGGCCAGGAAGATGATCTCGCCCGAGACGTCGGACGAAATGGCGACCTCGACCTCGGAGGCGACGGTGCCCGAGGCCGACACGGTCTGCGTGATCGTCCGGACGTCGGCCTCGGCCACCTCGACCTCGATGCCCTCCTCGCCGCCCCCCAGCGCCGCGGCGACGCCGACGAGCACGACCAGCAACACGCCGAGGCCGATCAGGATCTTC
>JAAXJP010000732.1 GCA_012269805.1 Rubrivirga sp. | reverse complement strand
GTGATGATCGTCCGTGCCAAGCCGGACCCCGCGCCGGCCACCGGCCCGACGATCCCCGAGGCCGCCCCGCCCGAGGACGCCGAGATCGTCGCCGAGCCCTCCGGCGACGGCCGCCCGACGATCCTCGTGGTCGAGGACAACGACGACACGCGGATGCTGCTCGAGCGGATCCTCCGCTCGACGTACGACGTGACGGCCGTCGGCGACGCCCGCTCGGCGCTGTTGGCGATGAACCAGCAGCGGTTCTCCGGCCTGGTCCTCGACATCAACCTGGGCGGGAAGGAGACCGGCGCCGACGTCCTCCGCATCGCGCGCTCGCTGCCTCAGTACGACGGCGTGTTCGCGATCGCGCTGACGGCGTACGCGCTCCCCGGCGACCGCGAGCGGCTCCTCGAGTCGGGCTTCAGCGCCTACATCTCGAAGCCCTTCACGCGGCAGTCGCTCATGGAGACGCTGGCCGACGGCGTGACGGCGTAGTCGGTCGGACGCGGTAGGTTTGGGCAGCGTCCCCCCGGCCCGTGTTCGACCGCATCGCCCGCCTTTTCGACGGCCTCCAGCCGGATGAGCCCGGCCCGCCCCCCGGCGGGGGCGGCGGGGTCGCGCTCGCGCTGACCGGCGGCGGCGCGCGGGCGGCGTACCAGGCCGGCGTCCTCCGCGGCCTCGCCCGGCTGGCGCCCGGTTTCCGGCCGGACATCCTCACGGGCGTCTCGGCTGGTGCGCTCAACGGGGCGTTCCTGGCGGCTTCGGCGGAGGCCCCGTTCCCCACGGCCGTCGACCGGCTCGTCGACGTCTGGCGCGACCTCCGGGCCGACCACGTCTACCGGCTCGACCGGCCGACGGTCCCCCAGGCGCTCGCC
Source organism: Rubrivirga sp. (assembly GCA_012269805.1). Lineage (GTDB taxonomy): Bacteria > Bacteroidota > Rhodothermia > Rhodothermales > Rubricoccaceae > Rubrivirga. The sequence goes on along the minus strand of JAAXJP010000732.1, from coordinate 2,626 downwards.
CGGTTCGTCCGCCGCCCCGACGAGGTCTCGCCGCCGGCAGAGGGCGGCTTTCTCGACACGACGCCGCTCAAGGCGTTTGTGGAGGGCCACCTCGGCGCCGTCGGCGAGCCGATGGAGGCCGTCGACCGGGCGGTTCGCGAGGGCCACCTCGGCGGGTTCGCCATCACGACGACGTCGTACACCTCGGGCCAGTCGGTGACGTGGGTCCAGGGCGAGGGGCTCGAGCCCTGGGACCGGCCGATGCGGCGGGCCGTCCGGACGAAGCTCCGGACGGAGCACGTGCTCGCCAGCGCGTCGCTCCCGTTCTTTTTCCCGGCCGTCGCCATCGACGACGGCGTGCTCGGGCACGGGTGGTACGGCGACGGCGGCATCCGGCTGACGGCCCCGCTCTCGCCGGCCCTCCATCTGGGCGCCGACAAGATCCTCGTCGTCAACACGCGCTACGGGCCCAGCCGCGCGGAGGCCGACGCGCCCAAGGTCGATGCGTACCCGCCGCCGACCCGCGTCCTCGGCATCCTGATGAACGCGGTCTTCCTCGACGTCCTCGACCGCGACGCGCAGACGCTCCGCCGGATCAACGCGCTCGTGGCCTCGACGCCGCGCAGGGAGTGGAACGGGTTCCGGCCCGTCGAGCTCCTCGTGCTCCGGCCGTCGGTCGACCTCGCCACCCTCGCGGTCGGCTTCGAGCCGCCGCTGCCGCCCTCGATGCGCCTCGTCATGGGCGGCCTGTCGTCGGGCGACGGCCGGAGCCCGGACTGGCTCTCGATGCTCGGCTTCGACCCGGCCTACGTCGAGGCGCTCCTCCAGATCGGCGAGGCCGACGCCGAGCGCCAGGCCGACAGCATCACGGCGTTTCTCGAGGCGTAGGGCGGCCCCGCGGCCGACCGGGCCCTCCCCGGCAGACCGCCCGAGGCGGGCGCTCAGAGGCGGGCGCTCAGAGGCGCGACGGCGCCCGGTTCACGGTCTCGCAGAGCGTCGGGAAGAGCGCGACGAGGTCGAGGTCCGACAGCGGCGTCCCGTCGACGCAGATCCGCCGGCCGTGCGCCTCGGCGTACTCGACGGCGCGGTGGGCGAGGGCCGTGTAGGCCGGCATCCGGGCCGAGACCGCGAGCTGGGCGTTGTGACCGCCCTCGTCTCGGCCGGTCACGACGAGCCCGTCGGCCAGCACGTCTACGCGGGCGACGTTGGCCCACGGGAGGGCGCGTCGGCGCCCGGCCGCGTCGTGCCCAATAAACCGGCGGACGGACAGCTCGATCCGCCAGAGGCGGCGATATTCCCGGGCGAGGGTCACCATCGCGACCGCCGCGCAGAGGGCGAGGAGCGTGCCGCAGAAGATGGCGACCGACGCGGCGTCGGTGATCTCCCAGAGCGTCGCGAGCGGGGCGGCCGAGACGAGGGCGCCCGCGATAAGGGCGAACACGACGACGCACCGACGTGCCTTGCGCCGGGCTTCTTCAAGGACCCGGTCGTCGTCGAATACCTGTGACCACGTGGACATCGCGTTCGGGGGAGCGGTCCGTGTAGCCCCCATGAAGGAGGCGGTTCCTGGCTCTCCTCAAGTCGGGTTTTTCCCTTGCGTTAGGGGAGAGGAAAGCCCCGCGTCGGTGACGGGCGACCCTAGGGGTAGCGCCGGCGGATCGCGTCGCCGGCCCGCTCGGCGGCGGCGTCGTCGACGTCGCGGTGGAGGATCGCTCGGACGGCGTGGGGCCCGAACGGGACGGTCCGGACGCCGGCGTCTTCCAGCCCCGCGACGGCCTCGGCCGCCGGCTCGGGCGTCTCGAACAGGACGATGTTGGTGTCGGGCGGGCGGACGAGCGCGAGCCCCGCGGCCTCGATCGCCTCGGCGAGGCGCCGGGCCCGCGCGTGGTCGGCGCGGACGAGGGCGTGGTCGTCCCGCTCGAAGTCGTCGAGGGCGACGAGCGCGGCGGCGGCGAGAACGCCGACCTGGCGCATCCCGCCGCCGAGAAGCTTCCGCACGCGCCGCGCCTCTCGAATCAACTCCTCCGGCCCGGCGAGGACGGACCCGACCGGAGCGCCGAGCCCTTTCGAGAGGCACACGTTGACGGTGTCGAACGGCGCCGCCAGCGCGGCCGGCGTCTCGCCGAGCGTGACGGCGGCGTTCCACAGGCGCGCGCCGTCGAGGTGGAGCGCCAGGCCGCGTTGGCGGGCGAGGTCCGCCACGGGCGTGATCGCGTCGAGGGGCACGGCCACGCCGCCGGCTTTGTTGACCGTGTTCTCGAGGCACACGAGCCGCGTCCGCGCCTCCCAGTCGTGGGCGCCTTGGACCACGGCCTCGACGTCGGACGGCGTGAGTACGCCCGAGCCGTCGCCGACGGGTCGGAGCTGGATGCCCCACAGCGCCGCCGGCGCCGCGCCCTCATAGTGGTAGATGTGGCTCCGCTCGGCGACGACGACCTCGTCGGCCGGCCGCGTGTGGATGCGGAGGGCGATCTGGTTCCCCATCACGCCCGACGGCACGAACACGGCGGCCTCCTTCCCGAGCATCTCCGCGACGCGCGCTTCGAGGCGCGCAGCGGTCGGGTCCTCCCCAAACACGTCGTCGCCCACCTCGGCCTCGGCCATCGCCCGGCGCATCGCCGAGGTGGGCCGGGTCACGGTGTCGGAG
>JAAXJP010000215.1:6012-13785 GCA_012269805.1 Rubrivirga sp. | reverse complement strand
ACGTTCTGGCTCTCCGACCACCCGCGCTCGCGGCTCCTGATCGGCGGCGAGGCCGTCTCGCCCGGGATGCCGTCGGGCGTCCGCCCCGCCCAGCTCGCGCTCCGGGCCGGCCTCCACCGGTTCGGCCTGCGGAGCCTCCACGAGCACCCGCAGCGCGACGCCTCGCTCACGTGGGCCGGCCCCGGCTTCGACCGCCAGCCCATCGACCCCGCCCTGTTGTCCCACTCTCCGTCCGACCTGTGACCCACCGACTCCTGCTGCTCGCCGTCTTCCTGACGGGCTGCGCCGCCGCCCCGCAGGCCCAGGCTCCGCCCGTCCCCGAGGCCGGGTGGGCCGCCCAGATGGCCGAGGCCGTCATGGCCCGCCGCCCGCTCGTCCGCGAGCGCTGGGACTACGAGACGGGCACCGTCCTCCGTGGCATCGAAGAGCTCTACGCCGAGACCGGCGACGAGGTCTACTACGACTACATCCGGACCAACATCGACGCCTACGTCCAGCCCGACGGGTCGATCGAGACGTACCGGATCGAGGACTACAACCTCGACAACATCAAGGCCGGCAGCGCGCTGTTCCTCCTCGACGAGACGACCGACGACCCGCGCTACCGCGCTGCCGCCGACCTCCTCAAGCGCCAGCTCGACGAGCAGCCGACGACGAGCGAGGGCGGCTACTGGCACAAGCAGCGCTACCCGTTCCAGATGTGGATGGACGGCCTTTACATGGCCGAGCCGTTTGCCGTCGACTATGCACTGGAGTACCTCGAAGGCGAGGCGCGGGCCGAGGCGCTCGACCACGCCGCGCTCCAGTTCCTCCTCGCCGCGCGCTACCTCCGCGACCCCGCCACCGGCCTTTACTACCACGGATGGGACGAGGCCAAGGAGCAGATCTGGGCCGATCCCCAGACCGGGCTCTCGCAGGAGTTCTGGGGCCGCGCGATGGGCTGGTACGCCATGGCCCTCGTCGACGTGCTGGAGGACTTCCCGGAGACGCACCCCGACCGCGGCGCGCTCCTCGACTTGCTCAAGGACTACGCCGAGGCGGTCGTGAACGTGCAGGACCCGGTGTCCGGCGTTTGGTGGCAGGTCCTCGACAAGCCGAACTGGGAGGGGAACTACCTCGAGTCATCCGCCTCAGCCATGTTCACGTACGCGCTGCTCAAGGGCGTCCGCCTCGGGCTCCTCGACCGCGACGCGTACCTCCCGCGTGCCGAGCGCGCCTACCACGGGCTGGTCCGCGAGTTTATCCGGCCGGGCGACGACGGGATGATCTCGCTGACGCGGGTCGTCAGCGTCGGCGGGCTGGGCGGCGACAACGACCGCGACGGGAGCTTCGAGTACTACCTCTCCGAGCCCGTCATCGCCGACGACCCGAAGGGGACCGGCCCGTTCATCCTGGCCAGCCTCGAGATGGAGCGGCTCGGCCTCCTCCCGCACTAGACCATGCGCCCGTTTCTGCTCGCCCTCCTCGCCTCGGTCGCCGCGTCGGCCCAGCCGGCCGTGATGGTCACCGTCCAGAACACGACCGGCATCGCCCGCCCCGACGAAGTCGTCGAGGTGGACTGGGCCGCGCTCTCGGCCGCGCTCCCCGGACTGAGCGCCGACGCCGTCCGCGCCGTCTCCGCCAGCGGAGCCGAACTGGTCTCGCAGCCGCTCGACCTCGACCGGGACGGGACGCCCGAGCACCTCCTCGTGCTGATGGGCCTCTGGCCGAACGAGACGCAGGCGTTCCGCGTCGAGGCCGCCGCGCCGACCGAGGCGCACACGCCGCGCGTCCACGTCCGCCACGACGACTACCGCGACGACATGGCGTGGGAGAGCGACCGCGTCGCCTGGCGGACCTACGGGAAGGGGCTGTGGGAGGCCGACGAGTTCGAGCCGCTCAACTCGTCCGGCATCGACGTGTGGCTCAAGCGGACGCGCGACCTCGTCACGGAGGCGTGGTACGAAAAGGGACACGACGCCTACCACGTCGACACCGGCGAGGGCGCCGACTTTTACTCGGTCGGCACGACGCTGGGCGCCGGTGGCACCGGCGTCTGGGCCGATGGCCAGCTCTGGCGTGCCGAGAACTTCGACGACTGGCGGATCCTCGCCGACGGCCCGATCCGGGCCGTGTTCGAGATGGACTACGGCCCGTTCGACGCGGGCGGAAGGTCGGTCACGGAGACAAAGCGGATCACGATCGACGCCGGCCGGCACCTGTTCCGGCAGGAGAGCACGTACGGCGCGGCTGTCCCCGCGGTCGTCGGGCTCGTCGACCGGCCCGAAGGGGTCGTGTCGTCGTCGCGGCCCGGCGACGCGTGGACGTGGCTCGCGATGTGGGGGCCGGTCGAGCGGAAGAACGGCGGGCACGGCGAGCTCGGCACGGCAGTCCTCGTCCCGACCGCTGCCCTCGACTCCATCACGCGTGAGGGCCGGCACGACATGGCCGTGATGACCGTGAAGCCCGGCGAGCCCGTCGTCTCGTACGCCGGCGCCGGCTGGACCGCCAGCGGTGACGTCGACTCGGTCGAGGCGTGGTGGGCGCACCTCGACGCCGAAGCCGCCCGCCTCTCTGCGCCCGTCGTCGTCACTGTCGGCGAGTAGCGCCCCGCCTGCCTCGACACCGAGGCGGACCGACTCAGACCTCCGACCACATGACGTTTCGCTCGACTGCCCGCCTCCTCGGCCTCGCGCTGCTGGTCGTCCTCGCCGGGTTCGCGTTCGCACCGCGGCCCGTCCACGTGTTCGTCGCGGGCGACTCGACGGCGGCCGAGAAGCGCGCCGAGCGCCGGCCCGAGACGGGCTGGGCGGAGATGCTGCAGGGCTACTTCGACACCGACGACGTCCGCGTGGTCAACCTCGCGCGGAACGGGCGGAGCACGCGGACCTTTATCGAGGAAGGCCGCTGGGCGTCCCTGCTGGAGGAGGTCCGGCCGGGCGACTATGTGGTCATCCAGTTCGGCCACAACGACCAGTCGGAGAGCAAGCCCGATCGCTACACGCCGCCCGACGCGTTCCGCGCCAACCTCCGCCGCTTCGTCGCCGACGTCCGCGAGCGGGAGGCGACGCCGGTGCTGATGACGCCCGTTGTCCGGCGCCGCTTCGACGACGCCGGTCGGTTCTACGATGCCCACGGGGTCTACCCCGACTTGACGCGGGCCGTGGCCGAGGAGACCGGCGCGACGCTCGTCGACATGCACCGGGCGAGCGAGGCCGCGCTCCGGGAATGGGGCGCTGAGGGCTCGAAGGATCTGTTCCTCATCTTCGCGCCCGGCGAGCACCCCAACTACCCCGACGGGCTCGACGACAACACGCACTTTTCCCCGCTCGGCGCGAGCGTGATGGCCCGCCTCGCGGCCGAGGGCATTCGCGACGCCGGGCTGGAGCTGGCGGGCCACCTGATCCTCGACGCACCGCCCGCGTGGGACGCCGTCGTCGGCGACCCGGCCGGCCTCGGGCCCGAGGCGGAGGGAGCGGCGCGGTTCAGGACGATCGGCGCCGCGCTCGACGCGATCCCGGCCGAGCGCGACGGGCCGTACCGCGTCTTCGTCCGGGACGGGCGGTACCACGAAAAGCTGGCGGTGACGGCGCCCGACGTCCACCTCGTCGGCGAGAGCCGCGCGGGCGTGGTCCTGACGTACGACGACGCTGCGCGGACGCCCGGCTCGGACGGCGAGCCCGTCGGCACGTCGGGCAGTGCGACGCTGACCGTCGCCGCGCCCGGCTTTCGCGCCGAGACGCTCACCATCGAGAACGCCTTCGACTATCCCGCCGCCGCGGCGGCCGAGGACCACAACCCGAGCGGCGCGCAGGCCGTCGCCGTGAAGCTCGGCGCGGGCAGCGACCGCGCCGTCCTGTCGGAGGTCACCGTCACCAGCTACCAGGACACGTTCCTCCCCGACGCCGGCCGGGCCTACGTCTGGCGCTCCCTCGTCTCTGGCCACGTCGACTTCATCTTCGGCGCCGGCCAGGTCGTGTTCGACGAATCGACGATCCTCTCGCGAGACCGCGCCGGCAAAGACCCGACGGGGTACGTCACTGCGCCAAGCACACTCATGGGACACCCGTACGGGTTTCTCTTCGTCGACTGCCGGTTCGAGAAGGAGCCCAGTGTGCCCGCTGGGTCGGTCGGCCTCGGCCGGCCCTGGCACGCGGGCAACAACCCGGCAGCCAACGGCAGCGCCGTGTTCGTCCGCGCCTGGATGGACGACCACGTTGCGGAGGATGGCTACTACCCCGTCTCGGGCCGTGCCGCCAGCGGCGAGCGAGTCTGGCATGACCTCGAACCCACGTCGCGGTTCTTCGAGTGGGAGACGAACGGGCCGGGCGCTCACGTCGGGCCCCGCCGGCCCCAGCTAACAGCCGGCCAGGCCGAATGGTACACGCCCGGCAACGTGCTCGAAGGGTGGAGGCCAGCCCGGTCGCTCTACTGACTCGTCAGTGAACGACGTGGCCGTCCGGTGGGCGACCGGTTTCCGGACTCCGCTGGGGCGACGACTCTGCGCGCTCTACGCCTGTGTGGCGTGTCCAGTAACGCGTCTAGGCAACGTCCGGTAACTCGGTGGACCCCTGCCTTGCCGGGCACTCCGAGGCGGTCGGCCGACTCGGCCTGTGTGGTTCCCGCACGTCTCCAAACGAGAGACGCCCCACCGATTCGGTGGAGCGCCGAGGTGGTCCTTCGTGGGCTCTACTGCTAGGCCCGTTCGGCGGGACGGGCCTCGGGGAACGGGATCTCCTTCGCGCGGGCCGCGAGGTTCTCCTTCTCGAAGGACGCGACCCCGGCCGCCCGGCATTGGGCCCGGCCGGACTCGACCCAGAGCACCTCGGGCTGGAGCTCGGGGACGACGACGATTCCACCCCCACGCTGGTCCGGGACGACCGTCCGGCTCTGCGCGCCGACGGCGACCTGGCGGACGCCGGCCTCGTGAGGTCACTGACGTCTCCGCGGAGCGGCTCAGTCGGCTCCTGGACCATTCCCCGTACCACAAGAACAGAAATCGCCCGTTCTGGATCAGAACGGGCGATTCTTCCGTCTCTAAGTGGGCTCTACTGGATTCGAACCAGTGACCTCATCGATGTCAACGATGCGCTCTAACCAACTGAGCTAAGAGCCCGGTGCGACGCGTAGCCGTCGGAGGGGCGCCCAACATACCGCGTCGCGTGGAGGACGGGCAAGGCGCACGAGCGCGTACCGTGTGAAGGCGAACGGAAGGTTCTGCGCGTCCCGCGGGCCTCGGGTTACGAATCGGTAACCGAGGCGGGCATCCTCGCCCCCACCCGGCGCGGGGCGTCCGAAGCCTCTCCACGTTCACCGGCCGCCGAAGGGGGCCGAACCCGTGACAAACCCAGCGCTGAAACCCGCCGGCCGGCCGACTCGGCTCGTCGAGCCCCGCTCTCGCGAGCGCAACGCCGCGGGCTGGCACATGCTTTGGAGCCTCGGCAGCGCCCCCCGGATCCTGCCCCATGCTCGCCCTGAGCGTCCACACCCCGTTCGCATCGCCCGCTCTTCCAGATCGACGGGAGGACGTCGTGGCTCGCGCCATCGACCTAGCAGGGACGGTCGGCTCGCCGCCAGGCCTGGCTCGCTGGGGCGGCGCCCCGCGCGGCCACCACGCCCGGCCCCGCGGCCCCCCGCCCCGCCCGCCCGGCGCCGGGCGGGGGGCGTGGGTGCTCGTGACGGTCCGCGACACCGGAGAGGCGGGCCAGCGGCACCACCTCCGCGAGCGGAGCCTCACGGCGGCCCAACGCGTCATGCTGGCCCTCGCCTGCGACGGCGTCGACAACGCGTGGGTGGACGAGGGGGTGCCGGACGCGGCGGCGTTCCGCTCCGCAGGGGCCGACCTCGGCGATGGCGTCCCGGTCGGGCTCGTGTGGTGCGCGACGGGTTGAGCTCGTCCGGCGGTATCGTGGGGGACTCCCCCATGCCGCCGCCGTGCCGCCCGTCCTCCGCCTCCTCCTGATCGCCCTCCTGGCGGCCCCCGCCAGCGCTCAGCCCGCCGACACGTCGGCCGCTCTGCTCGACTCGCTGGCTGCCGACTCCGCGCTCGTCGCGGACTCCGCCGCCGTCGACACGGTGGCGGGCGCGGCCGTCGAGACGCTCTCCGACTCGGCCGCCGCCGAGCTCGACTCGGCCGCCGTCGCGGCCCTCGCCGACACGACGGCCTCCGTCGCCGACGCGCTCGGGGAGGGCGTCGGCGTGACGCTCTTCGGGCGGACGCTCTTCCAGGTCTACGGCGGGCTCGGCGACTTCGGGCCGGAGGAGCGGGCCGAGCGGCTCTCGGCCCGCCTCGGCGACCTCGCCCAGAGCCGCGAGATCGACCCCGAGGCGCTCCGCGTGGTCGACGGGCGGACACTCACGACGCTCCAGGTCGGCGACGTGATCGTGATGACCGTGACCGACGACGACGCGGGGGCGCTGGGGCTCCGCCGGCCGATCGCCGCGACGCAGTACCGCGAGCGGATCGTCGAGGCCGTCGCGCGCTACCGCGAGCAGGCCACGTTCCGGGGCGTCCTCTGGGGCCTCGCGTACTCGGCCCTCGCGCTCGTCGTGCTCGTCGTCGCGCTCCGCCTGCTGGGCCGGCTGTTCGGCTGGCTCGACCAGCGGACGGCCGCGATGCGGGCCCAGTACCTCCGCGGGATCAGGATCGGGACGCTCGAGGTCGTCGGGCGGGACCAGGTGTCCCGGTTCGGGCGCGTGCTCGTCGGGCTGTTCCGGCTGTCGCTCTCGCTCATCCTCGTCTACACGTTCCTGACGTTCGCCTTCAGCCAGTTCGCGTGGACCCAGCAGTGGGGCGAGGGGCTCCTCGACGCCGCGCTCACGCCGCTCCGCCAGCTCGGCGCCGTCCTCGTCTCGTCGATCGACAACCTTATCGCGATCCTCGTGATCATCGTGGTGATCCGGTGGACGGTCCAGATCTCGGACTACCTCTTCAGCCGCGTGGCCAGCGGCGAGGCCGAGCTGACCGGGTTCCACGCCGAGCTGGCCGATCCGACGCGGAAGATCGTCAAGTTCATCCTGATCGTGATGGGCATCATGCTCATCTACCCCTACACGCCGATCGCGAACAACCGCGGCTTCCAGGGGCTGACGGTCTTCTTTGGGCTCCTCATCTCGCTCGGGTCCTCGACGGCCATCTCGAACATGGTCGCGGGGATCGTGCTGACGTACACGCGGGCGTTCCGGATCGGCGACCGCGTCCGGATCGGGGAGGCGTTCGGGGACGTGGTCGAGAAGAGCTTTCTCGTGACCCGGATCCGGACGACGAAGAACGAGGACATCTCCGTGCCCAACGCGAACGTCCTCTCGAACCACATCGTCAACTACTCGGCGATGGCGCGCGACGGGTCCGGCGTGATCCTCCACACCGAGGTCACGATCGGGTACGACGTGCCGTGGCCGACGGTCCACCAGCTCCTGACGCAGGCGGCGCGCGACACGCCGGGCGTCGAGGCCGAGCCGCCGCCGTTCGTGCTCCAGACCGGGCTCGGCGACTTCTCGGTCGCCTACCAGCTCAACGCCTACACGAAGGAGGTCACGCGGATGGCGCGGCTCTACAGCGACATCCACCAGCACATCCAGGACCGGTTCGCCGAGGCCGAGATCGAGATCCTCAGCCCGACCTACGAGGCCCACCGCGACGGGCCCTCGACGGTCCCCGACGTGGCGGCGCTCCGCGACGTGGCCGGCCGGCTCGCCGCGACCGCGCCCGTCTCCGAAACCGACTGAGCCGACGCGGCCCCGGAGCCGGATCCGGGACCAGAGGTGACAGACGGCGAGGTGCCCAGCGTATTG
>JAAXJP010000215.1:0-6002 GCA_012269805.1 Rubrivirga sp. | reverse complement strand
CCCCCCCGTGGGGCCCGAGGTCGCTGGGCCCCCATCTGTCCCCGGCGGAGGCGGCCGGGGTGGGGCCTACGGAGGGGGGGAGGACGGGCCCCCCACGACCGGCGGTTCGTCGGCGTAGGGCACCGCGCCGGCCGTCGCCCGTTCCGGGACCGTCCGCCTCGACGCCGAGGCGGGGAGACCCGACCGCCGTGCCCGCCCTCGACCTCCACCACGCCCACCCCTGGGACGTCTCGCCGACCGAGGCCGTCGCGATCCAGCGCCGGCTGGCCCCGCTCGTCCGCGAGGCGCCGCTCGACTTCGACGCCGTCCGGACGGTCGCCGGGCTCGACGTGTCGGTCCGCGACGACCGCGTCCGGGCGGCGGTCGTGGTCTACGACGTCCGCGCGAAGGCCGTCGTGGACCAGGCGGTCTGGGAGGGGCCGACGCCGTTCCCGTACGTGCCGGGGCTCCTGAGCTTCCGGGAGGTCCCGGCGATCCTGCCGGCGCTCGAGCGGCTCCACGCGGTGCCGGACGTGTACATGCTCGACGCGCAGGGCCGCGCGCACCCGCGGCGGTTCGGGCTGGCGTGCCACCTCGGCGTGCTGCTCGACGCGCCGGCGCTGGGCGTGGCGAAGTCGATCCTGGTCGGCCGCGTCGAGGGCGCCCTCGGCGAGGCGAAGGGGAGCGGGGCGCCGCTCGTCCACAAGGGGGAGGCCGTGGGCGTGGCGCTCCGGACGCGCGAGCGCGTCAAGCCGGTCTACGTGTCGGTCGGGCACCGGGTCACGCTCCGCGACGCCGGCCGGCTGGCGCTCCGGCTGGCCGAGAAGTACAAGCTGCCGCAGCCGACGCACCTCGCCCATCGCCTGAGCTACCGCGGCGAGCTGTAGCGCACGCCGGGCGGCTCCGCCTCGGCCCCAGGGCGGCCCGGGTGCCCCCGTCTCCTTCCCGTTTTCCCGGTTTCGAGGGCGGGGCCCGGCGATCCTGGGAAACTGCGCTCCCATCCATCCCCTTCTGCTCGTGCCGCTCCCCGATCCGTTCGTCGACCGACTCCGCGAGATCGTCCCCGCAGACCGGTTCGACGCCGTCCTCGCGTCGTTCGAAGAGCCGCCCGCGACCGGCTTCCGCGTCAACACGATGCTCCGCGACGAGGACGAGGTGATCTCCGTGCTGGAGGACGAGGACGTGCCGCTGGAGGCCGTCGAGGGCGTCCCCGGCGCCTACGTCGTTCCGGCCGACGGGCGTCCGGCGTTGCTGGCCTCGCGGCCCTACGCCGACGGCCACATCTACATCCAGAACATCTCGTCGCAGCTCGCGCCGATCGCGCTGGCCCCGCGGGAGGGCGACCGGGTGCTCGACCTCTGCGCCGCGCCCGGGTCCAAGACCGGCCAGATCTCGATGATGGTCGGCAAGGAGGGCGAGGTGACGGCCGTCGAGAAGGCCCGACCGCGGTTCTACAAGCTGAAGGCGAACGTCTACCGCCAGGGCGCCACGAACGTCCTCCCGTGGATGGGCAACGGGGCCGTCTACTGGCGCCGCGAGCCCGAGTCGTTCGACCGCGTCCTCGTCGACGCGCCGTGCTCGACGGAGGGCCGCTTCCGGACGCACGAGCCGGAGACGACGCAGTACTGGAGCCCGCGCAAGATCCGCGAGATGCGGTCGAAGCAGGTCAAGCTCCTCTGGGCCGGCATCCAGGCGCTCAAGCCCGGCGGGACGCTCCTCTACTCGACGTGCACCTTCGCGCCGGAGGAGAACGAGGCCGTCGTCGCCAAGATGCTCGGCACGTTCGGCGACAAGATCGAGATCGTCGACGCGGGCCTCCCGACGTCCGGGCCGGTGGCCGCGCAGGTCACGGCCGGCCTCACGGAGTGGGGCGGGCGCGACTTCCCGCAGGCGCTCGAACTGACGCGCCGCGTGCTCCCGAACGACGTGTTCGAGGGGTTCTACGTGGCCAAGATCGCCAAGCGCGGGAGCACCGTCGACAACAAGTAGCGGCCCTCCCGGTCGAGCGCTAGCCCGAGGCGGGCCCACCCAGCCTCGGCGTGTCGACGGGCGTTCGCGCCGCCGCGAGCGGGTCGTCCTCGAACGCCGCGTCGCGCGGGGTGCCGGCCCACTCGGGCGGGACCGGCCGCCCGACCGCCTGCGCGGCGTCGAGGTCGAACGGGTCCGCGAGCTCGGCAGCGGGGCTCGGGCCGACGGCGTGCTCGACGACGGCCAGCCGGTGCTCGAGGGCGTCGAGCGCCCCGCCGGTCGCGGCCCCGCGCAGCGCCGCGGCCCGGCGCTCGACCCACTCCGTCCCGAGGACGTGCCCGAATACGGCCACCGCGTGGCTCGTCAGCACCAGCAGCCACCCGACGCCGACCCACGCGGCCCACAGGCCCCCCCCGAGTGCGAGGTTCACGCCGAGCAGGGCCGCCGTCCCGACGGCGAAGGCGGCGAGGTGGGCGAAGAACCGGGACTCGGCCTCGGCCTGCGCGCGGGCGTCGGACGGCGACATATCGTGCGTAGAGACACGGGAACGTACGACGCGCTCGGAGGACGCCCCAGAGCCTCCTACGGGGCCGGCACCTCGGCCGCGTAGCTCGGCCCGACGCACACCCGGAGCGCCTGGGGCACGGCCTTGAACGTGACCGGCACGTTCGTCCGGAGCTCGCCGTCGACGTTGAACCACATGCCGGGCGTCGACTCGATGTGGAGCTCGGAGACCCGGTTGAACACGATGTCTTCGTCGTCGAGGTAGTCGCCGGCGAGGACACGGGCCGTGAGGCGCCCGATGTCCGCCTGCGCACGGACCACGACGATGTCGAGGAGGCCGTCCTCGGGGTTGGCGCGTGGCGCGACGGGCTTGCCCCCCCCGGCCGTCCGCGCGTTCGCCACGACCACGTTGTACGCCGCGATCCGCTCGGCCGGGCCGCCGTCCCAGGCGAACCGCGTGTCGTACTCGTCGAGGTCCGGCATGGCCTTGACCGCACCGACGAGGTACGCCAGCGGCCCCCACGTCTGCTTGAGTTCCGAGGTCAAGACCTCGTCGACGGCGCCGGAGAACCCGCCCGCGCAGACGTTGATGGCGTAGTCGGTCTGGTCGTCGTCGCCCTCGTGCGAGACGCGGATGAGGTCGAAGCAGCGGCGTTCGGCCCGCCGGAGCGCGTCGGTGGCCTCGATGGGCGTCGCCTTGAGCGGGAGCGCGAGCGTCCGCGCGAGGTCGTTGCCCGTCCCCAGGGGGAGCACGCCAAGCGCCGGGCGCGTGTCGGCCTTCGTCCCGGCGCGCATGAGGCCGTTCGCGACGAGGTGGACCGTCCCGTCGCCGCCCGCGGCCACGACGAGGTCGGCGCCGCCGTGGGCCGCCTCGGCCGCCGCGTCGATGGTGTCGTCGGGGTCTTGGCAGTCGACGAGCTCGACGCCGGGGACTGTGCGGAGGGCGTCGACGTCGGCCTGCGCCGCGCTGCCGGCGTTCGAGTTGTAGAGGACGAGCATGGGACGGAAGCCAGGGGCAGACCTGTACGCCGGTCGACCCCGGCGGTGCCATCGGCGGGCCGGTCTACGTCGCCGGTGACGCGACGGTGGCGACGCCCGTCCCGATCCTCCGGCCATGAGTGACGGACGTTTCTACCTCTGCTCCTACTGGCCGCTCGTCAAGACGCTCGGCGGGCGCCGCGCGGTCGAGGCCTACGCGCTGCCGCCCTACGCGAACGGCATGAGCCGCCGCGAGCCCGACTTCGAGCATCCGATGCCGGCGCTCACGTCGTCGAGCCGAGGCCGCGGGTTCGTGCCGCGCCTCTGGCCCGGCGACGCGGTCGTGTTCACGACCACCAAGGGGAGGTGGGGCGGCGTGCCGGGCCGGCCGGCGCACTGGCGGCTGGTGGCCGTGCTCGAGATTGCCGAGCGGTTCGAGACCCACGCCGGGGCGGCCGCGTGGTACGCCGCGCGGGGGATGCGCCCGCCCGGCAACCTCGTCGTCGACGGCAACCCGCCGCTGCCGGTCCCGCTCACGCTCCACCACGGGAAGGTCCACGACGGCGACTGGGACGCCGTCTGCGCCGAGCGCGCGGCCGACTGCGGCGTGGTCCTGGCCTGCGAAACGCGCGTGCTCGACCTTGAAGACCCGCCGCCGATCCTCCAGGACGACTGGCTCGCCCTGTTCGGCACGGTCCCCAACACGCGGACGCCGCCGGAGATCTCGGAGGCCCAGTTCGACCGGCTCCTCGCGATCGCCGACGACCGGCGGACCCCGCCCGCCTCGGCCGTGTCGCCGAGGCGGGCCGCGTGAGGCGCCCGGGCCCTCCGGCTCAGCCCTCCGGCTCAGCCCTCGCGCGCGTCGCGGGCGTCCTGGGCGTAGGCGAAGAGCGCCTGCATCCGGTCCGGGTCGAGGCCCATCATCTGCGACATCCCGTCGCGGTTGGCCTCGACGGCGGTGCCCAGCGACCGGCGGATGCCGGGGTCGCCGCCGGTGAACATCCCGACGAGCTCGTCCCAGCGGTCGACCAGTCGCTGGACGGCCGGGGCGGCAGGGTCGGTGCCGGCGTCCATCTCTTTTCCGAGGGCCTCGAACAGGCGCGGCCACTCGGCCTCGACGGCACGGATGGCGTCCGCGCCGAGGGCCTCGCGGCGATCGGCGAGCTGCTGGAGTTGCTCGGGGGTGTAGTGCGTTTCGACGTCGGTCATGGCTTTGGTGAGGGTGAGGAAGGCGTCGGGATCGACGGGGGCGCCGGTAAGGGCGCGCTGGCGGAGGAGCCTCCCGAGGGCGTCGAGGCGGGCGGCGAGCGCGCCGAGGCGGGCGGCCTCGGCGTCGAGCGCGGCGCGGTGCCGCTCCACGACGGCGGCCGGGTCGAAGTCCGGTGCGTCGAGGGCGGCGCGGACGCCGTCGAGGCCCAGGCCGAGCGCCCGCAGGGACGTGATCTGCTGGAGCCGCTCGACGTCGGCGGCGTCGTAGCGCCGGTGGCCGGCGGCGGTCCGCGACGGCGAGAGGAGGCCGACCTCCTCGTAGTGGTGGAGCGCGCGGACGGTGACGCCGGCGCGCGCCGCCAGCTCGCCGACGCGGAGCGGGATCTCGGACATGGGCTCGGGGGGTGTGGACGGGAGCGTACGGACCTCACGCGGCGTGAGGAGCAAGGGGCGCCGCGTACCTTCACGAGGTCTCCGCACGGACCCGCTCATGCGACCTCTCCTCGCCGCCCTCTTCATGACCGCTGCCACCCACGCCCAGACCACGCTCGACTACGATGGCGGCTGGACCGACACGGCGGCCGGCACGGCCCACGTCTCGCTGCCCGACGGCTACGACGCCGAGCCCGACCGCGCGTGGCCGCTCCTCCTGTTCCTCCACGGGGCCGGCGAGCGCGGCGACAGCCTCGAGACCGTCACCATCCACGGGCCGGTCAAGGAGCGGCGAGCCGGGCGCGACCTCCCGTTCGTCATCGTCTCGCCGCAGGTCCCAACGGGCGAGCGGTGGACGCCCGGCCGCGTCGCGGCGGCGCTCGACGACGCCCTCACGACGTACCGGATCGACCCGGCCCGCGTCTACCTCACGGGCCTATCGATGGGCGGCTTCGGCACGTGGGAGGCGATCCAGAGGATGCCCGGGCGGTTCGCGGCGGCCGTCCCGATCTGCGGCGGCGGCCTCCCACTCGGCCTCGAGACGGCCGCGGGCGTGCCCGTGTGGGCGTTCCACGGGGCGATGGACCCCGTCGTGCCCATCGAGATGTCGGTCGGGATGGTCCGCGCCCTCCGGAATGCGGGCGGCGACGTCCGGTTCACGGTCTACCCCGACGCCGGCCACGACTCGTGGTCGGAGACGTACGCCAACCCCGAGGTCTACGACTGGCTCCTCAGCCACCGCCTGGACGGCTGACTCCCTCCACCTCGGTTCCAGAGCGGGCCAAACTGGCTACGAGTCCTCCTCATCGGAGGGACGGCCGGACGGCTCCCCTTCGGACTCTGATGGAGTCGGAGCGGGTGGTGGCGTCCAGTCGGCAAAGTCGGGCGCCGGCGTGACGGGCCAGCGGGCGGCCGTGACGGGGAGCGAGTCG
>JAAXJP010000471.1 GCA_012269805.1 Rubrivirga sp. | reverse complement strand
GCAGAAGTCGCCGGGGCCGGGCATGGATCTCGACATGGGTCCGGGTTCGGAGGTTTTCGGGCGGCCTCCGACCGAGTGCCGGGGCCGCTCTTCGCTTCCGCGGAGTGGCCCCGGCGTCGGTCTCCCGCCCCTCGTGGGGCACCGTCTCCCTCAGGCGGCGAGACGGGTGGGGTAGCCCGCCTCCCCTCCTCGGTTCGCGGAGTCTCGGACCTCGACGACGGGCCGGTGCTCCGTCACCGCCCGGAGGACGGCCGCCGCCCGCTCGCCCGTCGGGACGAAGAACCGGGTGCGGAAGGCGTGGACCTCGGCGAAGACCCCGTCCGCCTCCAGCTCGCGCATGGCCGCGAGGTCCGGCCCCACGAGCTCGATCCGCCACTCGCGCGCGACGCGCCGCCGGAGGAACCGCCAGCCGTTGGCGAGGTCGGCCTCGGCGCCCGCCATGAGGCGCTGGGCCAGCCCCTCGGGCGTGATCTCGACGCGGTCCGCCGCGCCGAGCGCTCGGAGCGTGGCCGACAGGTGCTCCGGCATGACGGCCCGGCCGATCATGCGCTCCCCGTCGTCGGTCTGAGCGCGGTAGATGCGGGGGTGCCCGGCGATCCGGTCCCAGACGGGGAGGATCGTCCCGGTCACGAGGTGGACCGGCTCGGTGTAGAACTCGGGTGCGGCGGCGACACCCTCGGCCCAGAGCGCCTTGGCCCGGTCGGTCGAAATCGGCTGGTGGCCTCCCTCCTGCCCTCGTGAGTTCAGGTCGGTCTCGTCCATCAGCCGGTTCGACCGCACGCCGACGCGCCGCAGGCGAGCGACGACGCGGCCGGTCTCGGTCGTCCGACTGCCCGCGCGGAAGAGAGCGTAGGGCTGCCCGCTCCGGCGGTTGACGACGAACCCCGACCAGTGGCCCATGCCCTGTGCCTCCTTCGCCCGGGCCCAGATCTCGGCCCAGTCCACGATCTCCGTTCGGCGCGTGAGCTCGAGCGTCACGACCTGCGTCGTCGCGCCGGACCGGGGGTGGGTGTAGACGAGCCGCTCGTCGGTCTTCACCGTCCGCTCCGCCTGGATCGTCTCGACGCCCACGTCGAGCGTACCGGCCTCGCGCGCCGCCTCGGTGGCCTCCTCGAGGTAGCCGTACCACGAGTCGAAGACGGCGTCCATGTCGCCGGTCCGGAGTGAGAGGAGCCGGTTGAGGAACTTCGGGACCTCGGGGACCGCGCCGACATTGAGCTGCCCGTCTTGGTCGAGCACCCGGATCCCCATCTGCTCCTCCACGAGCGCCGGCGTGACGCCCGCGGCCGCCGCGCGGCCCGAGCCCCGGTAGAGGTCGACGAACCAGTTGTGGAGGCTGGCCCTCGAAAGGGGCGTCTCGAGGTTGAACTCGCTCGACAGGAGCCCCTGGCTCGCCGTCTGGCGCTGGCCCTTCGTGAGCGCGCCGAGCTGGTCGAGCCGCCGCGCGATGGTCGACAGGAAGCGGCGCTGGGCCTTGAGGTTCGTCGTGACGAGGACGAGCTCCGGTGGGCACGCCTGGTTGGCCCGGTGGACCCGGCCCATCCCCTGCACGCACCGGGCGCTCGACCACCCGGGCTCGACGCAGTACAGGACCCTCCTCTGCTGATTGGCCGCCGCCAGATCGGCGTGGTAGCTCCGGCCGGTGCCCCCGGCCTGGCTGAACACCAAGACCCGGCGCTTCCCGGCCATGAACTCGTCGGCCTCGGCGTCGCACGTCCGCCGGGTGCGCCGCTCCTCGACGACCTGCTCGATGCCATCCACCTCCTTGGTGACGAACCGTCGGCCCCGCCCGGTCACCTCGGCCACGGCGTCCGGCCCGAAGTGGGCGACGACCTGGTCGAGCACGCCGTGGGGCACGGACACCGCGCCCACCTCCAGCATCAGCCGGTCTCTCGCCGCGACGGCCTCCGGGCTCTTGACGAAGTCGCCCGCCGCACTCCGTACGGGGCGGCTCCGCACGCGCCCGTCGTCGTCGAGGTACTCCTCGTAGAGCGTGGTCGGGAACGAGGCCTCGACGAACTGCAAGAGCTGGTCGCGGGGCGTCACGTCGAGGTCCCGTAGATCGTCCCCGTTCGCGACGGCCTTCGCGTACGCCCGCTCGGTCGCCGCCTCCATCGTGGAGACCAGTTGCACGACGCAGGACTCCCCAGCCTCCAGCCTCGCTTCCATGTCGCGGATCAGGCTCGGCGCGCTCATGGCGACCAAGAGGTGGAGGAAGAACCGCTGGTGGGCGCCCCAGAACTGGCTGTACGCCGTAGCTCTGGCCCTTCCGCACTTGTCGGCCTTCGTGACTTCCAAGGCCGCTTGCAGATTCCGGAGGACGACCTGCCACGCCTCAGCGCACCGGTCGTAGGTCGCGGCCTGGTGGGGCGCGAGGTCGTGGACGAGCGTCCGGTAGTCGACGCCGTCGTAGGACACGCTCCGCGCGAGGTAGAGCCCCATCGACTTGAGATCCTTCGCGACGAGCTCCATCGCGGCGATCCCGCCCGCGCTCACTTTCTCGACGAACGCCTCGACGGTCGGGAACGGGGTGCCCCGGCCCCAGAGCCCGAGGCGGGCGGCGTAGGCGAGGTTGGCGACCTCGGTGGCCCCGGTCGCGCTCGCGTAGACGACGCGGGCGTTCGGGAGACGGTCTTGCAAGTCGACCACCGCCAGCGCGCGCTGGGACGCCTTCTTGACCCCGCGGCTCCCCTGAGTGTCCAGGGCGGAAGCGGCGTTGTGCGATTCGTCGAAGACGATCACGCCCTCGAACCCGGCCTCGTCACCCCCGGCCGTGAGCCAGGCGACGACCTGCTCCAGCCGGTCGATGCCGGTCTCGACTCCGTCCCGCTCGCGGGGCTTGCCCTTGAGCGTGTCGTAGCTCGCGAAGCAGACGCCCTCGGCCCACGTGATCGGCCCCTTGCAGGCGCCGAGGTCGAACACGAACTCGGCCGGGCCGCCGAGGGCCGTCCAGTCGCGGACGGCGTCGCGGAGGAGGCTCCGGTTCTCGCTCACCCAGAGCGCCCGGCGACGTCCCTGGAGCACGTTGTCGAGGATGACCCCCGCAGCCTGGCGGCCTTTTCCAACCCCGGTTGCGTCGCCGACGAAGTACCCCTGCCTCACGCCAGAGGCTCCGCCCTCGCCGGGCAGGAGCTCCGTGTGCGCGGAGCCCGCGCGGACGATGGTCTCGAGCTGGGCGTCGGAGAGATGGCCCCCGGCCACGAGGTGCCCGGGCAACACCGGGCGGTACTCGCACTCGGGCGCCGTCGCCGCCGCCATCGCGGCCGACTCCACGAGCGTTGTGGGATGGGGCTGACTGCCTGGGACGCGGACGCTCGGGCGGTAGGCGTCGAACACGCTCGCCGTGAGTGCACGGGTCTGGGCGAGCTCGCCGGCGGCCTCGACCGCCAGCGGGGACGTGTCCGCGAAGGGCCACGACGGGACGGCGGCGCTCGGCCGAGGCAGGGGCTCCGTGCTGAAGGGTGGGGGCCCCGCCCGGACGCGGGGTG
>JAAXJP010000733.1 GCA_012269805.1 Rubrivirga sp. | reverse complement strand
GGGGAGGACAACGGGGCGATCTGCGGGGGACGCCCAACCTAGGCACGCTCCGTGCGGCAGCGGCACCCCGCCCTGCGAAATCCTGGCGCCTCGGCGCTCGGGTCGCGCGTGAACGAGGCCCTCCCTCTCTGGAGATCCAGGCGGTGCTGGAGGGCCCGCTCGAGGCGGTCGAGGGCGTCTACGCCCGCGTCCAGGCCGACCCGCGCGACCGCGGCGTGATCGTGCTCTAGCCCCAGTCGCCGAGCGGGCGCCCCCCTTTGGTGGATGAGCCTGTGCCGGCCCGAAGCCGTCGCCGGCGAAGCCGATGGCGTTCGCTCGCTGTTCGACCTCGCGGTCCCGGGGCCGGGGCGCGCTCGGCGCCTGCTCCAGGCCTTCCGCGCCCTGGTCGGTCGGTCGCTGACCCCGTCCGCCTCGGGCCGCCCGCCGAGGCCAGCAGCCCTACGACCCGGCGGCCCGCACGAACCGGCCCTGGAGCACGCCGTCGTAGCGGAGCGCGTCGTACCGCACGAGCCCGACCTCCCAACTCCACCACTCGATGCCGGTCGCTCCGCTGCCGTCCGGGTGCGCGGGCCCCTCGATCACCACCGCCTCGAACGTCCCGGCCGGCACCGTGACGGCCTCCACGCGCACGGCGCGGTAGTGGAGAGGGCTCCGCGCGCAGTCGGCCCACACGTCGATCGGCCCCTCGGCCGCTCGCGGCACCCGCACGAAGGTGAGCGGGCCCGCCGAACCAGACCCGCCTGACCCTCCGGCCGTCGCGCGCACTCGCCAGAGCCCGAGGTCGGGACAGTCGTGGGGGACCGTCTCTGTGAGCCCGTCGTCGCTCACGTCGATGCGCGCGCCCGAAAGGGGGAGCCGGGCCTCGGAGAACCGGGAGGGGAGGGGGCCCGCGCCCGGATCGCGCCACTCGACCCGGCGGCCGGTGTGGGTCCCTGGCCCGGAGTCTGACACGACGCGCATCTCGACGGCGCGCGGAGTCGCGGGCGCGCGCCGGAACGGGGGCGTCCGCCCCGGCCCGAGGACGGACAGCGAGTCCGGCCCCGGCGTGTAGTCGAACAGGGCGACCGCGTCGACCTCGGCCCACGCGGGGCCGTCGTCGGTGAGGGCGTCGCAGCCGGCGAACAGGAGGCCGACGGCGAGGGCGAGCGGAGCGCGCATCGGGCGAAGCGAGTGGAGAGGCCGCAAGATGGCTTGCCTCCACACGGCCTGGATGGTCTGTTCGCACTACGGCCCCGCCCGCCTCGGCAGGGTCACCGAGGCGGGCGGGCGCGGCCCGTTACAGGTCGCGGGCGTCGTTCGAGACGTCGTCGTCGGGGTAGTCGCCCGAGGCGTTGATGCGGGCCGAGACGAGCGTCCGGCCGTTGAGGGGGACGCGGGCAGCGGCCGTGTCAGTCGAGAAGTAAGCCTCGGCCGGGATCACGGCCGTCGCCGTCGAGCCGTCGGCGAACGTGAACCCGACGGTCGTCGGGAGGACGACGCCGAGCCGGTTCTCGACCGTCGCCACGGCGGCGTCGCCGTCGACCGTGAGCGCGACGAGGGCCTGGTCGAACTGGTCGGTCGTGTAGAACCAGCCGCGCCAGAACCAGTCGAGGTCTTCGCCGGTCACGTTCTCAACGGTCCGGAAAAAGTCGGCCGGCTGCGGGTGCTTGTAGGCCCAGCGGCGGATGTACTCGCGGAAGGCCGCGTCGAACCGCTCCGGCCCGATGACCTCGTTGCGGAGGAGGAGGAGCCCCTTGGCCGGCTTCCGGTAGGCCAGCCACCCGAGCGCCTCGCGCCGGATCCGGTCGGGGTAGGTCATGACCGGCTGGTCGGCGGCGTAGCCCTGGCGCAGGAACTCGGCCGCAGCCGGCCCTTCGGTGAGCCGGATGATCCGCGTCGAGTCGCTCATCCCGTAGCCGGCGATCGACGGGTCCTCGTTGTCGTCGTAGAAGGCGACGTTCGCGAACGTGTTGAGGAACGAGGTGAAGCCCTCGTCCATCCACGCGTGGCGGCGCTCGTCGGAGCCGACGATCATCGGAAACCAGTTGTGGCCGAGCTCGTGGTCGATGACGCCGAACAGCGACATGAACCGGGCCTGGACGCTCGAGAAGTGGAGCATCGGGTACTCCATCCCGCCGACCACGCCGGCCACGGAGATCGCGACGGGGTAGGGGTACGGGTACCACCGGCTGTTGGCGAGGATCGACGCGCGGCCGAACCGTGTGGCCTCCTCCCATCCCGGCTCCTCGGGCGTCCCGATCCCCTCGTGGGGGTAGGCGCTCATGACGAGGACGCTGTTTGTCTCGCCGTCCTCGAGCTCGACGGCCGCGCGGGCGGCGTCGAGGATGAACGCCTCGCTCGCGGCCCAGGCCACGTCGCGGACGTTCTCGGCGCGGTACCGCCACGTCGTCGTGCCCGTCCGCCGCGGCGTCGCGGCCGCCGTCGCGACCTCGTCGGGCGGGACGATGTAGACGCGGCTGTCGCTCTGGCGGGCCTCGGCGAGGCGGCGGCGCTGGGCGTCCGTGTAGACCTCGTCCTCGTTGAGGAGCTCGCCCGTGGCGACGACGGTCATCGTGGACGGGACCGTGATCGCGAGCTCGAAGTCGCCGTAGCCGAGGTGGAACTCGCCCTGGCCGAGGTACGGCATCGTGTTCCACCCGTGGACGTCGTCGAAGACGGCGACGCGGGGGTACCACTGGGCGAGCTCGTAGACCACGCCGCGCTCGGTCTCGAGGCGGCCCATCCGGTCGGCCCCGTACTCGGGGACCACGAACGAGTACGGCACGACGATCTCGACGCGCCCGCCGTCGCGCTCGAGCGTCTCGGGCAGGTCGAGCCGCATCCGCGTGTCGTCGATCACGGGCTCCACCGCGCGGCCGTCGACGGTGACGGTCCCGAGGCGGTAGCCGCCCTCGGGGAACGAGCCGCGCCAGCGGCTGTCGGGCGGCGTCCGGCGCGCGCCGCGCGAGGCGGGCCCGAACAGGTTCTGCTCGAGGTGCATCCACACGAAGTCGAGGTCGTGCGGGCTCTCGTTCGTGTAGGTCAGCGTGACGGTGCCCGTGACGGTGTGCGTGGCGGGGTCGAGGGCGACCGCGATCTCGTAGTCGTTCTCGTTTTGCCAGTAGGCCGGGCCGGGGCGGCCGTCGGCGGCGCGGTACTGGTTGGGCGTGGGGAGGTCGAGCGGGGCGAAGAGCGCGTCGTTCGTCTCGGGGAGCGCGTCGGTCTGCGCGAAGGCGGGCGCGGCGAGGAGCGCGAGCGCCGCGAGGGCGCCGGTCAAGCGGTGCATGCGGGAGGTCGGAAGGGAGGGCGGGAAACGTAGCGACGGCCTGAACCCGTGTCGGGCGTCCCGGAGCGCGGAAAACCCCGCACGGTCGGCGGCGTCCGAGGTGGGCGCCCCCCGGACCGATGCCCGCTCCCGTCCCCGACTCCGTCCGCCTCGACGCCGCCCCCGAGGCGGCCGACCCCGCCGGCCCCGCCGCCCTCGTCCTCGACCTCGCCCGCGTCGTCACGCGCTACCGCG
>JAAXJP010000638.1 GCA_012269805.1 Rubrivirga sp. | reverse complement strand
GAGTGCTAACGGAGACGCCTCGCCGGAGATGCGCCCGCCTCGGCGCCACGCCCGAGGCGGGCAGGGTCAGCGGATGAACAGGGCCTCGGCCTCGCCCGGCGCGGCCTCTCGGCCCTCCGGCGACCGCGGATCGAACACGCGCGCGGCGCCCTCGCCGAGCACCGTCGCCCGCCCCTCGGCGACGCGGACGGCCGTACCCTCGGGCAGCCCGACGACCGGCGCCGCGGGGTTGGCGGCGACGAACTCCGCGAGGCGCTGGGCCCGCGTCTCGCCCTGATGCCCGGCCGGGTGCGCGTCGGTGTAGTGCGGGTTGATCTGGACGGGCACGAGGCCGAGCGCGTCGAGCGACGGCGGCTCGACGATCGGCATGTCGTTCGTCGTGCGGACGCTCGGGCAGGCGAGGTTCGAGCCGGCGCTCCACCCGACGTACGGCGCGCCCTCGGACACGCGCTGGCGGATGGCGTCGAGGAGGCCATGCCGGTAGCACGCGCGAAGCAGGTGGAACGTGTTGCCCCCGCCGACGAGCACGGCGTCGGCCCCGGCCACAACGCCGGCGGGGTCGGCGGAGGCGTGGACGCCGAGGACCTCCAGCCCCAGCCCGTCGAGGGCGTTCCGGACACGGGCGACGTAGTCGTCGTAGGTGAACGTCACGGCGGCGTACGGGACGAAGGCGACGCGTCGGGCGTCTCCGACCGCGTCGGCGATCCAGTCGTGGGCGTGGGCGAGGTACGGCCGGCCCGGCGAGGTCGAGTTGCTGAGGAGAAGCGTGGACATAGGGGCAGGAGCAGGTCAGGGAGCGAACCCGCTCGCCCGACCGGAGGTCCGCGCGCCTACACGTCCACCTCGATGAGCAGCTCGTTTTTGGCGACGGCGTCGCCGGCGGCGACGTGGACGGCGGCGACCGTGCCGGCGGCGGGGGCGGTCAGCTCGTTCTCCATCTTCATGGCCTCCAGCACCACGACGCCCTGCCCTTCCTCGACGTCCTGGCCGGGCTCGACGAGCACGCGGAGGACGAGGCCCGGCATCGGGGCGTGGACCTCGCGGTCGGCGGCCGCGTCGCCCGCGTCGAGACCGCACCGCTCGAGGAGGAGGTCGGCATCGGTCCGGGTCTCGACCTCGACGGGTGTGCCGCCGACCCAGACGCGGGTGACGCCCCCATCGCGCTCGACGGTCGCCACGCGCGGTCGGCCGTCGACGACGAGGACGACGGTCTCCGCGTCGCCGGTGGCGCCGAGGCGGGCGATCCGGGCGTCGAGGGAGGCGCCGTCGGCGGTGAGGGCGCCATCGGGGCGGTCGAGGGCGAGCGACGTCTCGCCGGTGCGGAGGTGGAGGGCCATGCCGGAAGATACCGGGCGGACCGGCTAGCCGAGGGCGCGAGCGATGCGGCGGGCGGTCTCCTCGAACGGGCGGTACGTGAGCCCAAGGTCGCGGCGGGCCTTGGAGCCGTCGTAGCGGTGCGTCGCGGAGGCGGTGCGGGCGGTCTCGCGGGTCAACCCCGGCTCGGACTGAGTGAGGGCGGCGCCGACCTCGGCGAGGGCGCCGGCGGCCGTCAGGAGCCAGGGCGGCAAGGTCCGTCGCGGCGGCGCGGCCCCCGCCGCCTCGGCGAGCGTCCGGAGGATCTCGTCCCACAGCCGGTTCTCCGCGGCGAGGACGTAGCGGGCGCCGGTCTCGCCATGGGCGCAGGCCAGCCGAAGCCCGGCCGCCACGTCCTCGACGTCGACCACGGCCGTGCCGCCGGGCGGCGCCAGGGGGACGCGGCCCGCCGCCACCCGCTCGGCGAGCGCGAACGTCCCCTCGCCCGGCCGCCCCGGGCCGAACACGAGCGCCGGGTTCACCATCACGGCGTCGAGGCCTTCCGCCACGCCGCGCAGCACCTCGAGCTCGGCGTCCCGCTTGCTGACGGCGTAGTCCGTGTTGGCCTTCGACGCCGTCCACACGGCCGCCTCGTCGATGACGCCGCCGGCCCGCTCCGGCCGCCCGAGCGCCGCGATGCTCGACGTGTGGACGAGCCGCTCGACGCCGGCCGCCAGCGCGGCGTTCACGACGTGCGCCGTCCCCCACGCGTTGACCGCCCGGAGCCGCTCCCGCGCCCCGCGCCCGAAGGCGACGACCGCTGCGACGTGGTAGACGGTCCTGGAGCCTTCCATCGCGCGGTACACCGAGTCGGCGTCCGTCACGTCGCCAATGGCATGCTCGACGCGGTGGGCGGCATCGCCGAGGTGGGCGAGGTCGGAGGTCGCGCGGCGGAGGATCCGCACGTCGGCGCCCTCCGCCAGCAGCTGGCGGACGAGGACGGAGCCGACAAAGCCGGTGGCGCCGGTGACGAGGGTCATGGGGTGGAGAGCGTGACCTCGCCCGCGTAGACGGCCCGCTCGCCGCCGGCGGTCAGGAGCCGGAGGGCGCCGGAGGGCGAGAGCCCGAGGACGCGGCCGGCGGCGACGAGGGCACCGCTCGCGGGGTCGCGGACCTCGACCGCTCCGTCGATGCCCTCCAGCCGAGACTCGACGGCGGCGACGAGCGCGACCGGGGCCGCCTCGGCGAGTCCGAGGAGGGCACCGAGGCGGTCGAGGAGGGGGCGGAGCGGCGCGAGGCGCGGGACGGGCTGGCCGGTCTCGAGGCGGAGCGAGGTCGCCGTGGCGTCGAGGGGCGGGGGGAAGGCGTCCTGCGCCACATTGAGCCCGACGCCGAGGAGAACGCACGCGCGATCCCGGCTCCACGTCGTCTCGGCGAGGACGCCGGCGAGCTTCCGCCCCCCCACGCGGACGTCGTTGGGCCACTTGACCTCCGCGGGAATGCCGAACGCCTCGGCCGCCTCGGCCACGGCGAGCCCGGCCGCCAGCGGGACGAGGCCGACGCGGTCGGGTGGCAAGTCGGGGCGGAGGACGACGGTGAACAGAAGGCTCTGTCCGAGCGGCGCGTCCCACACCCGTCCGTGTCGCCCGCGTCCTCCGCGCTGGTGCTCGGCCACGACGAGCGCGCCGTGCGGGGCGCCGTCGGCCGCCCACGCCGCGGCCTCGTCCATGGTCGAGCCGACCGACGCGAGGTGACGGGCCGGTGTGCCGAGCGCGGCCACGGCCGTCACGCCCCCGAGCGGCCGGCCGGCCGGATCGACCATTCGGTCTGGACGCGGCTCGGCTCCGAGAGCGGGACATCGGTCGCGGCGTCGGTCTCTACCCGGTGCGGGATCCACCCGCCCGCGTGCGGCGAGAGGTCGACGCGGACGCGGCTCCGCTCGGTGTAGATCGCGGCATCGGCCCGGCGCTCGACCTCGATGGCCCCGACGCGGCCCCCCTCGGTCACGGCCGCCCACACACGGCGGACGCCCTGCTCGGCCGTCGTGTCGGTGAGGACGGCCTCGACCAGCCGGAAGCCGACGCCGCCGATGGTCGTGTCGCCGACGACCGCGAGCCGGTAGGCCTCCCGCGCGACCGGGTCGACGTACGGCGGGTCGTCGGGGAGCGCCGACGCGACGGGGTCGCGGAGGCGGGGCGCCTCGTCGGCGCCCGGCC